>NZ_JAYERP010000001.1:3765000-3852500 GCF_034718895.1 Paenibacillus phoenicis
GTCAGGTGGGCAGTTTGACTGGGGCGGTCGCCTCCTAAAGAGTAACGGAGGCGCCCCAAGGTTCCCTCAGAATGGTTGGAAATCATTCGAAGAGTGCAAAGGCAGAAGGGAGCTTGACTGCGAGACTGACAAGTCGAGCAGGGACGAAAGTCGGGCTTAGTGATCCGGTGGTACCGCATGGAAGGGCCATCGCTCAACGGATAAAAGCTACCCTGGGGATAACAGGCTTATCTCCCCCAAGAGTCCACATCGACGGGGAGGTTTGGCACCTCGATGTCGGCTCATCGCATCCTGGGGCTGAAGTAGGTCCCAAGGGTTGGGCTGTTCGCCCATTAAAGCGGTACGCGAGCTGGGTTCAGAACGTCGTGAGACAGTTCGGTCCCTATCTGTCGTGGGCGTAGGAAATTTGAGAGGAGCTGTCCTTAGTACGAGAGGACCGGGATGGACGCACCGCTGGTGTACCAGTTGTTCCGCCAGGAGCACAGCTGGGTAGCTAAGTGCGGACGGGATAAGCGCTGAAAGCATCTAAGCGTGAAGCCCCCCTCAAGATGAGATTTCCCCGTATGTAAGACCCCTTGAAGACGACAAGGTTGATAGGCCTGAGGTGGAAGTGCCGTAAGGCATGGAGCTGACAGGTACTAATCGGTCGAGGGCTTATCCAAAAAATAAAATGCAAATCTAGTTTCGTATCCAGTTTTCAAGGATTAAACCTTGAACCGATTTTTAGCTGCACGCCTTTTATAAGGTTTGATCTTTTGCTGAAGCGGAAAGCGCGGAAGTAAAAGCAGCGCAAAAATCATGTTTGGTGGCAATGGCGGAGGGGTTCCACTCGTTCCCATCCCGAACACGACCGTTAAGCCCTCCAGCGCCGATGGTACTTGGACCGAAGGGTCCTGGGAGAGTAGGACGCTGCCAAGCAAAGAAGAAAGAGCACTGCCGATGATCCGGTGGTGCTCTTTTTGTGTTTGACTTGTGCTTGCCCCGAGCTGGAAACCTGCAAAAGTACAGTTTTTTTCGGAGAAATCTCGATTTTTTGGCTAAAGCCTGCAAAAGTGCATTTATTTTTTCGTGATTTGGGGCAATGGAGCAAATCAGCGCAAAAAGCCTGCACTTTTGCAGGCTTTTTAGGCAAAACGGCAACTCCCCCTCAGAATAACTGCATTTTTGCAGGAATCGCGTGGAGAGGAAGGGCGTGCGTGTTGAAGCCGAGGAGAACACTAACGCTAAAACAAATGAACACTACCGGTATAACGGTAGTGCTCTCCTCAGTACTCTCATATAACAGAATTATGGCGTAAGTACAGGGGCGTGACGGTGATGAGTGCCTTGTTCGTAGCTATAGGCTAGTTTGATTAGTGTGCCTTCATCGAAGGCGCGACCGAGGAACTCGATGCCAACGGGGAGGCCGTCTTTTGTAAATCCGGCAGGGACCGTAATGGCAGGGAATCCCGAGAACGGGCTTAAGCGATTGTTGTTTCCGGATGATTGGCCCTCACCAATCAATGCCGGCGGCTGGGTGCTGGTCGGGTACACGATCGCGTCGAGCTTGTTGTCGGCCATCACCTTCAGTAGGGAATCTCGGGTGAGGCTGGTGCGTTTCAGCACGATGTCTTTGTATTCCTGAGTATCCAGCGATTCACGGGCCTCGCGGGCTTTCATCGATTGCTCTTGAGTTTTATCGTACTCTTCAGAGGCGATGATTTCAGCCAGGCTGTGGTAAGGGGCATTATCCCCGAGTTCCTCTAAGTAATCGTTTAATTGGAATTTGAACTCGTAGCCGCTTAAGCTCGGATATTTCATAATCTCCTCTAGATTCGGAATCTTGATATTCACGACTGTTGCGCCAAGGGCTTCTAATTCTTTAACGGCATTGGACACTACTTCGAAGACGGCTTTTTCTTGATCGTTGCTCTCCAGGAAGAGTTCCGTCGCTACGCCAATCCGTGTGCCTTTCAAACCGTTAGCATCAAGGAAGTCGGTGTAGCTCGTAGGAACGCGACCGACGCTATAGGAGGTGGCGACATCATCCGGGTCATAACCAACCGTGGCGTCGAGTAGGATCGCTGCATCCTCGACTGTCCGGGCGATCGGTCCTCCTACGTCTTGCGTCAAAGCGAGTGGGATAATTCCATCACGGCTGGATAAACCAATCGTTGGGCGGATCCCAACCAAGCTGTTGAAGCTGGAAGGAATACGGATGGAACCCCCTGTGTCCGTACCCAGGCCGGCGACAGCCAAGTTGGCTGCAATTGCCGCACCGGTACCGCCGCTGGAGCCGCCGGGATAATGATCGGGTGCGTATGGATTTTTCGTTTGCCCCCCTAACGAACTTGATGTTGTAATGCCAAAAGCAAATTCATGAAGATTCGTTTTGCCTAGGATGATCGCGCCGGCTTCTTTTAGCTTGGCGATTTGATCCGCATCTTGCGGAGGGATAGAATCCTTCAAGCAAAGGCAGCCTGCGGTCGTCGGCATGTCGGCGGTATCGAAGTTGTCTTTGACAAGGATCGGAATGCCGTGCAGAGGTCCTCTTGGTCCCTTTTCGGCTCGTTCTTGGTCCAACGCTTCGGCGATGTTGAGCGCGTCAGGATTGATCGAAAGGACAGCTTGCAGGGAGATCCCCTGATCGTCATATTTAACGATTCGATCGAGATACATCTGTATGAGTTGTTTTGAAGTCACCTTGCCTTGCTCCATAGCCAGCTGAAGCTCAGAAATCGTGGCTTCCGGAAGGACAAAGGGCTTTAAGTAGCTGACAACACGGTCGTGAAGCCGTTCTAGATCGTCCGCAGTGAGAGGGGCGCCAGGCAGGAACGAGGTATCCGAATAGCCTTTCATGAGTCCGGCCTTTTTGACGGCCCCAACAGATCCCGCGTAAGCTGCTTGGTCTGGAACGTCGCTGAAGGATTCAGGGGCATTCTCTAGCCCCAGCCATTGCTGAAGCAGTACAGCCGCTTGGCTGCGGAGCACACGGTTGCTGGAGACCTCAGGCATCGTAAAGGAGCCTCCTGCTTCGCCGGCAGCCTGCTTCATCGACTGACGAAATTGTTCGCCGGTGATAAAGGTTTGGCTTGCCGTAACCTTTGCTGTACCTGAAGCGGCCTGGGCTTGTGGAAGGTGTCCGATTCCAAGTTCTGTGACCAATACAGAAGTCAACAGAACTACGCTTCCTAGTTTAAGGCCTCGTCGATAACGATTCATAAAGGTTTCCCCCTCCTAGTGAAAAGTTGAAGTTTATGTGAACTATCATAAATTCATGTAAGATATAATGACAAAGAGGAGGACCATCTGTTAAAACGCATACATTAAGGAATATCGCAGTGAATTACAGTTTCTCTTAGGTTTTCTCCCGTTAAAAAATATTCATAATTAGAGAATAAAATGTTATATAATCTTACGTAAATATAACGCAATGATGTTTTTTCAGAAAATTCACTGTGCTATTTTCAGTTTCTACCAAAGGGAATGTAACCTTTTTGTTACCGACAGGGGTACGCCACCCGTTATAATTAGATTGGTAAATGAGCATCTAGGGCATTTAGCCTATCCGGAATCTATATCAGAATGACAACAGGAGTATTTTTCAGTATATAGGCAGGGTAAGGAGGAATGGATCATGCAGCGAAGAGGAGTCAAAATATCCTTATGCTTCATGTGGGGAGTCTTGATGATGATGGTAGTCATCGCAGGCTGTGCGTCTTCCGAGCCTTCGTGGACGGATTTTGTGGGAGCAACGGTTGAGAAGAATTTCCCTGTTCCTAAAGAGGCCAATCAAACGGAAACGGCTCTTAATAATTCGAAGATGGACTATGTTAATTATAGACTAACCGGACTTAAGGAAAGCAGCGAAATCCCCGAGGCCTATCAGAAGGTGATAGCGGAGTGGGGATGGAAGGAGAAGAAAGAAGAAAGCACCGGTTCAACTCGGGTGTACGAGAAGGGGAAGCAAATTGTTCAATTGACGCTTCACGATAACTCTTTTACCGTATTGGTCCCGAAAAAGGAAGCGAAAACAGTCATTCAAGGGTTGGAAAGCAGCAGCCCTTAGCATCAGAATTCGGATATGAAAGGCAACCGCCCCTCTACCGGACAAGCCCGGTACTGGAATGTGCTAAAGAAGACAAAAGGCCTGATCTCTGCATTTGCGCAGGGAGCAGGCTTTTTTAAGATATCAGAAAGTATAAATTTCGGGGGATCGGCATCCTGATATCGCAAGAAAAACTTCCGCTAAACGCGGTCTGGCTACATTGAATGTACGTCGATAGACGTTTTTCTTAACAGCATCTAATCTATGAGATTCTTCATTGCCTGTAGTAAGCAATTTCGAGACCTGTGATTTTGATCATTCCGTCTTTACGCTGTCCACGTAGGGTAGCAAGCACAATGAATCGCGGGATCATCAGCCAAAGGTGCCAGAAAAATAAAGAGAGCACAAAGGAGACCGGCGACCAAGGGATGAGAATCGCGATAATACAGCAACCGATCCAGGCGGAATGAAGGTGGACTCGGCGATATACGGGATAAGAAACGTATTGATCAGGTGAGTAACCAATCCATGGCATTTGACGGGAAAACCGCCAGCGCTTGCGATAGGAGTGGCTGACAATCATCAGCACGGAGCGGGAAATGACATATTGGATCCATAAGATGACCGGTATGGCTAATAGGAAGAAAAAGATACTGGTCCAGGATATGAATACCGTCTCGGCTGCAAGCCAAATGACGGGGAGTATGCCTAAGCTATATATGAGCGACTTCGGTAAAGCCTTCTTTTTGAGCAAGGTGTAGTGATAAAATGTCGCTTGACTTTCGGTTTCAGCGGGCTTCAAGCGTTTGATCCTCCTCCCAATTTTCATCAGCTCCGCACATCGCGGACTAGCTCTTCTTAATATATCGGAAGAATACAAGAATAATTAAGGCGGCGCGTACAAACACGTTGTTCTGGCTGTCGGCATAAGATAAAGTAGGAAGCGGACTATGAAAAGGTTTAAAATAGTAGAATCTGTGTCATACTGATAGTAAAAAAAGACAAGGTGGGATCGGACATGGATGAGTCGAGCGTTAGCACCTGCATTATATGTGGAGAACCGAAAACAGAGGGTATTCATATCGTATCTGAATTTATCTGCGACGCTTGCGAGGCTGAGATGGTGCGCACCGACGTGCAGGAGGAGAAATACCACTTCTTTGTTCATCAAATGAAGCAGATCTGGGTGCAAAAAAATGCATAACACTGCCGGATAAAAGGACCTGTTCATTTTGGGGAGCGGGTCCTTTTATATTGCTCTACTGAGCGAACTAACGGTAAAATGAGATGAAGCAATGAATACAATCACGTTAATATACGGTTAACCCAGAGTCGGAAGGAATCGAAATGGCAGAGGAACATAACGGAAGGGCCCCTTTGGTTGAAGCTTTGCTGCAGTATCAGGCGAAAAAGGATGCTTCCTTTCATGTCCCGGGGCATAAAAATGGACAGGCTTTGCGCAGCAATGCGAATGTGATGGAGGAGTTGGCGCGCGTGATGGAAATCGACGTGACGGAAATCACCGGGACGGATGATCTCCATCATCCCGAGGGCGTCATCCGCGAGGCGCAGCGGCTGGCCGCCGCCCAGTTTGGGGCGGAGGAGACGTTTTTTCTGGTTGGCGGCAGTACAGCCGGCAACCTGGCCTTAATCCTGAGCGTGTGTACCACGCCAGGGGATGTGCTGCTCGTGCAGCGGAACGTGCATAAATCCGTCATTCACGGATTGATGTTGGCGGGCGCGCACGCGGTGTTTTTGGCGCCGCAGCTGGACGCGGGCAGCGGGCTGGCCACCATCCCGAGCGAAGCTGCGGTGCGGGAAGCCCTGCGCCGGTATCCCGGCGCAAAGGGGCTGCTGCTCACGCACCCGAGCTACTACGGGATGGGAGCGCCGTTGCAGCCGCTGGCCGAGCTGTGCCACGCGCACGGGGTGCCGCTGCTCGTCGACGAGGCGCATGGCGCCCACTTCGGCCAGCACCCGGCGCTGCCGGAGAGCGCGCTGGCCGCGGGGGCCGATGGCGTCGTGCAGTCGACGCACAAGATGCTGACCGCGCTCACGATGGGCGCGATGCTGCACGTGCAAGGCGGGCTGCTCGACCGCACGCTGCTGCGCCAACGGCTGGCGATGCTGCAGAGCTCCAGCCCGTCCTACCCCATCATGGCTTCGCTCGATCTGAGCCGAAGCCTGCTGGGGCAGCAGGGCCCCGCCTTCTTCGAGGGCGGGCTCGCCGCGGCCGCGCATCTGCGGCGCGGCCTGGCCAAGCAATCGCGCTTCGGCGTCGTGGCACCGCCGGGCGCCAGCGGAGAGGCTGCTGCATATACTATCCAAGATCCTTTGAAGCTTGTGATATTCGATGCATCCGCAGCCCTCTCCGGGTATGAACTGCAAGAGCGGCTCGAAGCCGAAGGCTGCGTGCCGGAGATGAGCGATGACCGCTTTGTGGTCCTGGCGCTGGGCCCCGGAACAACGATGGAAGATGCCGATCGGCTGCTGCAAGCGCTGGATCGCATCGCCCAAGCCGATTCACCGGGGAATACGGTGAGGAGTGGTCTCGTTTCCCCAACAGGTTCGGCCGAGAAACTTTCCACGTGGAACAATTCAGTTCATAAAGGGCATCTGTCGGAGGTGTCTGAGCCTGTACCGTTTAGCCTTAAGCCACTGCTTCCAGGGGAGAGCGAAGCGATCCCCGTTGAAGAAAGCCTTGGCCGGCAAGCGGCGGAAATGATCATTCCGTATCCTCCAGGTATTCCGTTACTCTACCCCGGAGAGACGATCACCGAGGCGGTAAGGCAGCGGCTGCGGATGCTGCGGGATTCGGGAGCCAAGTGCCAGGGGCTGGCCGACCCGCGGCTGCAGACGATTCAAGTCAAGAAAGGGTAAAGCCAAGCATATACTTGTACATGATTTTTGGAGAAGAAAGCAGGGAACGAACTAGATGAACCATCAAGCCAAGGGATTATTTATTACGCTTGAAGGGGGGGATGGCTCCGGCAAAACGACGGTTATGCGGGAAATGGAACGGCTGCTCAAGGAACAAGGCGTGAACTTTATCTCTACGAGGGAACCTGGCGGCATTGAAATTGCGGAGAAGATCCGTGAGGTGATCTTGAATCCGCAGCACACGGCGATGGATGCGCGGACCGAGGCGCTGTTATACGCCGCATCCCGGCGGCAGCATCTAGCGGAGAAGGTGGAGCCCTCCCTGGAGCGTGGGATTACGGTTCTCTGCGATCGCTTTTTAGATAGCAGCCTGGCCTATCAGGGGTATGCCCGCGGGCTGGGGATCGATGAAGTGCTGAAGATTAATCTTTTTGCCACCAAGGGACGGTTTCCGGATCTCACTTTCTACCTCGATATTGAGCCGGAAGTCGGGTTAGCCCGGATCGCTGCCGGTGCCGGACGTGAAGTGAACCGTTTGGATATGGAGAGCCTGCACTTTCATCAAAAGGTTCGGGAAGGATATCAAATCCTCGCCGGGATGTATCCGGAACGGATCAAAACGATTGATGCCTCTCGTAGTAAGGAAGAGGTTGCGGCGGAGATTCGCGGGCATCTTTATGTGGCAATAAAGGAGATCATGGCCTAGGTGTCAAATAGGTTAGTATGGTACATTTTATAAAACAAGGAGGTACTGCATATGAAACTGATTGTTGCGATTATCCAAGATAAAGACAGCAACCGGCTATCCAGCGCGCTCGTGAAAGAAAATTATCGGGCAACGAAGCTGGCGAGTACCGGAGGGTTTCTTCGGGCGGGGAACACCACATTTATGATCGGTGTAGACGACCATCAAGTGGATGACGTATTGAAAGTGATCCGTAACAGTTGTAAAGTGCGGGAACAATTAGTGACCCCGGTTACCCCGATGAGCGGTACAACCGATTCGTATTTGCCGTTGCCCGTGGAAGTGCAAGTGGGCGGGGCGACGGTGTTTGTTCTCCCAGTAGACCGTTTCGAACACTTCTAATATAGTGGTTATTAAAAAGTAGGCTTTTGATCACGATGTAGCACAGGGATGAGGGTTCGACGTCGAATCTTGAACTCAACTTGCTTCTCCGCACTCGCGGAGTCGAGGCTTCGATTTCATAGTTCATTCAATCTATTTAATCAACTATAGGCGGTGGACGCTTTGAAAATTGATCCGGGATACCGGCCGCTCAAAAGCGGCTTGGGGGTGAGCGACAGCCCTGCCAAGCCGGTACAGTCCAAAAGCTTCGCCGACGTCATGCAGCAGCATGGGCAGCAGGCGACCCAAGAAGAGTTGAACCGGAGATTTAAGGAGATTCAAATGCAAGGGGACCGGCTTGCCCGGTCCATGACCGTTCGGGAGCTGAAGGCGTACCGGATGATGGTCAAGCGGTTTCTGGAGGATACGGTTCGGCGGGGTGTCGGCCTCAAAGAATCGAGAGGCTGGGACCGCCGCGGCCGCGGGAAGCGCTATAAGCTCCTTGATGAAGTGGATGCTGCGCTGCTGGCGATGGCAGACGAACTGCTGGAGACGGAGCAAGGCAAAATCGAGCTGCTACAAAAGATCGGCGAGATCCGCGGCATGCTGATTAATCTGTGTTTCTAGCTTTGAAAGGACGAGGCAAAAGAGATGTCATTTCAAGAGATCATCGGGCAGGAGACGGCCAAACAATTGCTGCAAAGCAGTCTGAGACGCCGGGAAATCTCCCATGCCTATATATTTAGTGGACCGCCTGGAAGCGGGCAGATGGAAATGGCCATGGCCTTCGTCCAGGCGTTGTTCTGCACGCGGGGCGGAGACGATGCTTGCGGGGAGTGTCTGGAGTGCCGGAAGGTGCTGCATGGCAATCACCCCGATTTGTTTACGATCAAGCCCGACGGGGCAACGATCAAAATTGAACAAATCCGCGACCTTCAGCGGATCTTCTCCTATCGCTCGGAGAGCGGTAATCCTAAGGCTTACATTATTGATGAAGCCGAAAAAATGACGGTACAAGCGGCCAACAGCTTGCTCAAGTTTCTGGAGGAACCGCCGTCCCCGGCCGTAGCGATTCTGCTGTCGGATAATGGACGAGCTTTGCTCCCGACGATTCAATCGCGCGCCCAGTGGGTTCCGTTCTCGCCGGTGAATCCGGAGACGATGCTCCAGATATTGGCGAACGAGGGGTTTTCGACAACCTTGGCTCGCAGTGCCGTTCATCTCGCGGCGGGACTGGGTCCATGCCGTGATTTAATCCAACAGAATTGGTTTGCAGAAGTTAGAAACGTAGTGTTACAATTAGGAAAGGAGATCGCAGGCCGTGGTGGCTCTCCTATAATTACGGCGCAGCAAATGTTGTTCAAATCCGGGTTGACCGATCATTTGGACATGTTGTTCAGCCTTTTCCATTTGTGGTTCAAAGATATGATCCATGCGCTCTATCATAAACATGATCAAATCGTTTTCATAGATGAGCTTCAGTTTATCAATCAACATTGTTCCAGCCGCAGTGCGGAACAGTGGATTGAGGCCATGGCGCTGGCTGCAGAGAGCAAGAAGAAGCTGCGGCAGCATATGAATGCCAATCTCTGCGTAGAGCAGTTTTTGATTGCCGTGGATGGACAACGGTAAGACCTGCACCAAGAATAGACAGATAGGCTTTGATTTCGCATGAAACTTTCTCCCCTGAAAGAGCAGGGAATGTAATAGTTTCTTTGGATCGCGCTGCTTTCGTGGGTTGCGGTTCGCCAGTCTTGTAGAGCTATACGAGGGGGTTAGTTTTTGTATACTGTAGTGGGCGTTCGCTTTAAGAAGGCGGGCAAAATCTATTATTTCGATCCGTTGGACCTCCCGGTAGAGAAGGATCAATACGTCATTGTTGAGACTGCTCGGGGGATCGAATATGGGAAAGTGGTGGTCGGCAAGAAGAAGGTTGGAGAATCCGATGTCGTCCTTCCGCTGAAGAAGGTAATTCGGATCGCCGATGAAGCCGACGCCCGAGTTGTCGAAGAGAACAAGCTTGCGGCAAAGAATGCCTTTGTCACATGTTTAAATAAAATTAAAGATCATGATTTGAAAATGAAGCTGGTCGACGTCGAATTTACGTTTGACCGCAATAAAATCATTTTTTACTTTACGGCGGAAGGCCGTGTGGATTTTCGTGAGTTGGTGAAGGATCTGGCCAGCATCTTCCGGACCCGGATTGAGCTCAGACAGATCGGCGTGCGGGACGAAGCCAAGATGCTTGGCGGTATCGGCCCCTGCGGACGCGTGCTCTGCTGTTCCTCTTGGTTGGGGGATTTTGAGCCGGTATCGATCAAGATGGCGAAGGACCAGAGCCTGTCGCTGAACCCTACGAAAATCTCAGGATTATGCGGCCGTCTGATGTGCTGTCTGAAGTTCGAGCATGACAACTACGAAAGCACGAAAGAAGAGCTTCCATCCGTAGGCAAAATCGTCGTTACCTCGCTGGGAGACGGCAAGGTCGTTGGACTCAACGCCGGCAGCCGCACCGTACATGTACAGTTGTTCGAAATCGGGAAAGTGAAGGAGCTTCCGCTGGACGATGTCGTCCTGAAATAAAGAAGATCTTTTTCAAGATAGATTCTAGAGATGACTCTGGGGTGGGAACTTGGAGAACAAGGACATTTTCACAAATATGCAGGCGCTGGAAACGCAAATGGGAAAAGTACACGGCGATTTGAGCAGCCTCATGTTGGAGGTCAAGAAGCTGGTGGAAGAGAACCAGCGGCTTCGCCTCGAGAATGAACAGCTGCGCAAAATATTAAAGCGGGAGAGCACCGAGGGACCGCTGCCCATGCCGGCGTCGGTCAGAACCGATAGTCCGGTTCCGGCTGGCAAAGAAGCGATCGATGTCGTCGGTGAAGGCTACGATAACTTAGCGCGTCTTTATCATGAGGGCTTTCATATTTGCAACGTTTATTACGGGCATCTGCGCACCGAAGGTGACTGCCTGTTCTGCTTGTCGTTTTTGAATAAATGATGAACCGTGGGGGTGTCCCTGCGGTTTTTTTTAAATTTAGGCTGAAAAAGGATGGGTATCCGAGTCGATGAACCATGTACCAATTTATGAGCAGGAGCGGATAGACGACCTGCTGACCCATGATTTACATATCATCCAGAGCGACGAAGTGTTTAGCTTCTCGATGGATGCCGTGTTGCTGGCCCGGTTTGCACCAGTGCCCAAGTACGGCAAAATACTCGATTTATGCACCGGCAATGGGGTGATCCCCTTGCTGCTCTCCACCCGGACGGAGGCGAAGATCGAAGGGATCGAGATCCAGCCGCGGCTTGCAGATATGGCTCGCCGCAGTGTGGAGATGAACGGGCTGACGCACCGGATCGAAATTCGTGAAGGAGATTTACGCGAGCTGGTGAAGGTGACGGGCCATGGGGTGTATGATGCCATTACGGTGAACCCGCCGTATATGCCGGTGACGAGCGGCGAGGCGAAGCTGAATACGTATCAGGCGATCGCCCGGCATGAAATTCACTGCAGTTTGGAGGAAGTGGCGGCTGCGTCGATGCGGCTGGTGCGGCCGGGAGGCAAGGTGTCAATGGTCCACAGACCACAGCGTTTAGGGGAAATTATGACGTTGCTGCGTCAATATCGATTAGAGCCGAAGGTCATCCGATTCGTGCATCCAAGGGCGGGAGCGGAAGCGAACATGGTGCTGATCGAGGCGCTGCGGGACGGCAAGCCGGATGTGCGGGTACTGCCGCCATTGATCGTATATAATGAAAACGGGGAATACTGCGAAGAAATCATGAATATCTATTACGGGCCAAAAGAGGGTAGAGCATGAACGTTCAAGTACAGAAGAGCTTTGAAAATGCTGCGAGGGACACCACCCCAGCAGGAAACGGCAAGTTGTTCCTGGTTGGCACGCCTATCGGGAATTTGGAGGATATGACCTACCGGGCCGTGCGCACCTTGCAAGAGGTGGACATTATCGCGGCGGAGGATACGCGGCAGACGCGCAAGCTGTTAACGCATTTCGACATCTCTCCAGGTAAATTGCTGAGTTATCACGAACATAATAAGGCCGCCAGTGGCCCAGAATTGATCCGCTTTATAATAGAAGGAAAAAATTTAGCGCTAGTCAGCGATGCCGGTCTGCCGGCGATTTCCGACCCCGGAAGTGATCTCGTGAAGCTGGCGCTAGAGGCGGGTATCGCAGTCGTTCCGGTGCCCGGAGCGAATGCTGCATTATCGGCGCTCATCGTTTCCGGTTTGCCAACGGATCGATTTACGTTCCTTGGATTTTTGCCAAGAGATCATAAAGAGCGGGAACGGTTGTTGAAGTCGTTGGAGGATCAAGAGGGAACGATGTTGCTGTACGAATCGCCGCATCGATTGATCAAAACGCTGGAGTCCCTTCTCGAGGTTTGGGGAGATCGGCGAATCGTATTGGCGAGAGAATTAACCAAGCGTTATGAGGAAATGGCTCGGGGGACGATTCACGATTGCCTGGCTTGGCTGCAGGAGCATCCGCCGCTGGGTGAATATTGCCTCGTTGTGGAAGGGGCACATCCCGACCAAGTGAAGGAGAAGCGGGATGCCTGGTGGCAAGCGCTAACTGTGGAGGAGCATGTCCGGCATTACGAAACGGAAGAAGGGCTGTCGCGGAAGGAAGCCATGAAAAAAACTGCGGCCGACCGGGGGGTTGCAAAGCGGGATATCTACAATCAATTATTGTAGCCCCACTTCTCTCCGAAATCATGAAATATTATCCAATTCGGCCAAAAAAGGGGCCTTCGCTAAGCCGGGTTTAAGCCTAGGAAGGCGCCAAGGAGATATGAAAAAGGTTAGAATTAACAGTTTCAGTAAATCTATTATATACTATATTTCTTAATTTGTCACAGGGGTCGGAAGCTCCGTAATGCATTCATGGCAAACAATTTTGCCTTTAAAGTAAGTTACGTTCTCCGCATTACCGCAGAAGATGCAAGCAGGCTCATATTTCTTGAGCATAATCCGTTCACCGTCTACATAAATTTCGAGCGCATCTTTTTCTCCGATCCCCAGAGTGCGGCGCAATTCAATTGGAATGACAACACGGCCTAATTCGTCTACTTTTCTTACAATACCTGTGGATTTCATCATAGGATGATTGCCCCTCTCGCTATAATTTGGAATTGTCATTATTCGACATCATTCTATCTTTTCTGATTTTTATAATACCAACCATTGCCAGATTAGTCAACCTATTTATGGTATAGTTCAACATTATTTCTAAAAAATTCGGATACACAACTCCGAGAACCTTTACGGAATCTAGCAAGTTCACAATGATCTATAATTCGACATTTTGGAAATCGTCATCCGGTCATTTTACGACACAATTCGACATATCTTGTCGTCTCCACGCGGTGACCCGCCAAATTTTATGAAAAAGGAGTGTTGGTTCATGCATCGTCGGCTTAGCGAAGAAAAAGTGTTCAAAGACCCCGTACATAATTATATTCATGTACAGGACGAAGTGATCTGGTCGCTCATTAATACGCCGGAATTCCAGCGGCTTCGCCGGATTCGTCAGCTTGGAACATCGTATTTGACCTTTCATGGCGCCGAGCATAGCCGTTTTTCCCATTCGCTTGGCGTTTACGAGATTACGCGGCGGATTATTTCGCAGTTTGAACGAAGCGGCTACACCGATTGGCCCCGCAGTGAGAAATTGGTAGCTTTGTGTGCGGCGCTGCTGCATGACCTGGGGCATGGTCCGTTTTCCCATTCTATAGAAGAAGCTTTTCAAATGCATCATGAGGATTGGACCTGCAAAATCCTCTTGGGGGAAACCGAGGTGGGGAACGTCCTGCGCGAGATTTCTCCGGATTTTCCGGACAAGGTGGCTGCGGTGATCCGGAAGGATTACGAAAATCCGATTGTGGTGAACTTGGTCTCTAGCCCGCTGGATGCGGATCGGATGGATTATTTGCTGCGAGATGCTTATTTTACCGGCGTAAACTACGGGACGATTGACATGGACCGAATTCTGCGGATGCTTCGACCTTTTCAAGGGCGGGTTGTTGTCAAAGAATCGGGGATGCATGCGGTGGAAGACTATTTGATGTCGCGGTATCAGATGTATTGGCAGGTCTATTTCCACCCGGTGACGCGGAGCTCGGAGATCATTCTCCGGCAAATTTTGCGACGGGCGAAGGAATTATACCGGAGCGGGCATTCCTTTAACTTCTTGCCGCATCCGCTGCCATTTTTATTTCAAGGGGATATCGGCGTTGCCGATTATTTGCAGCTGGACGAAGCGTTGATGCAAACGGCTTTCATGCAGTGGACGCGGGAAAAGGATGAGCGATTAAGCGATTTATGTTCCCGGTTTTTAAATCGCAAATTGTATAAATATGTAGAATTGGACACGCCGGAGCTGGAAATGCTGGAGGAGATTCGGAACGCTTTTAGACAAGTGGGCCTACAACCTGAATACGACATGGAAATTGATTTTCCGACCGATCTGCCGTATGATGTGTTCCGTCCGGACGATGGGGTTCGACAGAAGCAAATTTTGCTGTTGGACCGGCAGGAACGGCTCCGGGAAATTTCAGAAGTATCGGATATCGTGCGGTCGATCAGCGGCTTGCACCGAGGGAAGACGCATTTGTACTATCCGGATAATAAATTGTGTGCTGTGATGGATCGGCTGCCCCGCCCGGTAGCCCGCATTTTCGAGCAACGGAATTAGGAGGATGACAAGGTTTATGTTATTTGATACGCATACGCATTTGGATGCTCCCCAATTTGACGAGGACCGCGAGGAAGTGATCGCGCGCGCCGTGGAACAAGGGGTTACGCGGATGATTAACATCGGATTTAACCGCGAGACGATCCCTTCGACCATGAAGTTGGCAGAGACGTATGACTTCATTTATGCCGCTGTCGGCTGGCATCCGCAAGACGCGATTACGATGCAAGAGGGCGATTTGGACTGGATTGCAGAATTGTGCAAGCATGAGAAGGTCGTTGCCATCGGGGAAATTGGACTGGATTATTATTGGGATACGTCACCTAAGGACGTTCAACATAAGGTTTTTCGTGAGCAAATTGGACTGGCTCGCAGCTTGGGCATGCCGATTTCCATTCATAATCGGGACGCTCACGAAGACGTGGTACGCATCCTTCGGGAAGAGAAAGCCAATGAAGTTGGAGGCGTGATGCACTCTTTCTCCGGCAGTTGGGAAATTGCCAAAATGTGTCTAGATTTGGGATTTCATTTGTCGTTTGGCGGGCCGATTACGTTTAAAAATGCAAAACAGCCAAAAGAAGTGTTGGCCAAGACGCCGATGGACCGATTGCTGATTGAAACGGATTCCCCATATTTAACACCACATCCTTATCGTGGTAAACGGAATGAGTCCGCTCACGTCCGCTTGGTCGCGGAAATGGCGGCCGAGCTCAAGGGGGTCACTTTTGAGGAAATCGCGGAAATTACCACTCGAAATGCATTGGAACGATTTGGAATCCCGAGAATTTGAGAGCAAAACGGATGAAATAAAGAGGATTCCGGAAAGATTAATGCTTTTTAACCCTCAAAAACAAGGTCATTACATTTTTTTAACCATTTTTTTAAAAAAACGTGGTTGATTCGTCCTTTACAACCTGCATCGAAACAGGATAGAATCTTTTCAGTATCGATTCGGTTCGTTTGAACTGAGACATACGATGCTTGGTTCCATGAACCAGTCTCGCTGAATCTCCTTTGACGGAGAACGGGGGAACCAATACGGATTGCGGTTGGCGGCAGCCTAACGCGTTCGTAGTTGATTTCTTTCCAGGGTCTTTGGGGTGAATTCAAGGTCATTGCGCCATGAGCGAATGTACTGAGAAAGGGCGGCTCTCTTTCGCCCGAACCCGACAGCTAACCTCGTAAGCGAATAAGAGAGGTCACTCGTGCAGCTATTACACCCAAGACATTCAAGAAGCCACGAAGGAGTTCCTCTAACTCTTTCTCCCGGCTTCTTTTGTTTTGAATAAAAGTAATAGGGTCGTCATACTGTTGGAAAACAGGAGGTGACGACAAGCAGGAGAGACTGGATCAGGATGCAAAACGCTTAGGATTAAATTTAAGATCAGTGTTCAAAAAGTCAGGTTTTCAGCACCGAGAAGGTTGGATGAAGCTAGGGACTGAGTAGCGCAGCGTACATGGGGGTACGTGAGCAACGGAAGGCCCGGCTGAATTCAAGATTCGATGCTGAATTCACTTCTTGACCTGCTTCGTGATCAAAAGATGACTTTTTGACTACCTTAGGCGTTTTGTAAAAAGTAACTGTAGTCGCGTCAATCGTTATCATGCATCGACCTAGACGGCGGGACTATGAAGGAGGACGGAAGAAATGGGCATTTTCCGCAAAGAGGAGACCCATGAATCACGCTCATCCAGCATGTCTTACGCAATGCGATGGAAGCATGAGAATTTACGTCAGATAGCGCTCGTCGGCGTTCTGGCCATCGCGGGAATCATCATCATCCTAATCTGGCTGTATAGCCAGGCACAGAAGGAAGTATCCCTGATCGTGGACGGGAATGTCCAGTCAGTGGAGACAACCCAATCCAGTGTAGCTCATCTGCTGGAGGAACAATCGATTAAGCTCAGTGCGAAGGATTCGGTATCCCTCCCGCTGGAAAGCTCGCTGAAGAACGGTGACCGCATTGTCATAGTACGCGCCAAGCCGGTCAATGTGACCGCGGACGGCACCACGAAAGTCCACTTCACGACGCAAAGCAAAGTAGAGGGCGTATTGTCCGAGCTCGGCATCACTTTGGATGAAGACGACAAGGTGACCCCGGCATTGGACAGTAAAGTTACCGAGAACCTGAATGTCAAGGTCGTTCGGGTCAGCAAGCAAACGGTGCAGAGCAAGGAGACTGTGCCCTTTAGCGTGGTCAAAACGTCGGACGACAAGCTGCTAAAAGGTACCACGAAGGTCATTCAAGAAGGTACCGAAGGTCTGGTCATTCACAACATTGAGAAAACTTACGAAGACGGAAAATTCGTGGCGAAGCGTTGGCTCGGCAAAGAGGTCTCCAAGGACCCTCAGCCGAAGGTGATCGCAGTCGGCACGAAGAAACCTACCGAGGTCCTGTCGGCCAGCATAAGCCGTAAGGGAAATACGGTGAACATCAGCGGGATGACGACCAAAGGTGGCGTCTCATTCAAATATAAAAAGATCCTGAAAAATGTTACGTTAACCGCGTATTCGGCGGAAGAAGACGGGATAGGCACCCGTACGGCTTCGGGTACCCGCGTGACGGAAGGCAGAACGATTGCCGTTGATAAAGACGTCGTTCCGCTTGGTTGGTGGGTATACATCGAAGGAGTCGGCTTCCGTAAGGCAGAGGATACGGGTGGAGCCATCGATGGAAATAAGATGGACGTCTATTTTGATAGTCTGAAGGATGCTAAGAAATTCGGCCGCAAGAAGGGCCGCACCGTATACGTAATCGGTCCGACGAAGCCGGAATTGAACTAAGATCTCGTTCTCTTTCGTTTTACAATGCGGAGGGAATGAGATAGTATTAGGATGATGAATAAGACAGTGGATTAGAAGAGGATGATATGATCCTCTTCTTTTTGTTATTCTGGTGGAGACAAGCAAGAACAGGAAGGAAGACAGATCCATGATCAAAGAGGTCATCGTGGTGGAGGGCCGAGACGACACCGTGGCCATTAAACGAGCCGTAGAGGCGGATACGATTGAGACCGGGGGTTCGGCGATAGGCGAAGCCGTGCTAAAGAAAATCGCTTTGGCTCAGGAACGCCGGGGCGTGATTATTTTTACGGACCCCGACCATGCCGGGGAGCGGATTCGTAAAATCGTGGCAGCGCGGGTGCCGGGCTGCAAGCACGCTTTCCTGCCTGAGGTCGAAGCTACGAAGAAAGGCGACATTGGGGTGGAGAAAGCCTCGCCGGAGGCGATCCGCACCGCGTTGTCCCGGGTGCGCAGCGAAGCGCCGGGAGTAGAGGCCGCAATCACCTGGGAAGACTTGATTAACGCAGGGTTAATCGTACACCCGCAAGCTGCGGCGCGGCGAAAAGCGCTGGGCGAGCTGTTGGGTATCGGATATTGTAACGGAAAGCAGCTCTACAAACGGTTAACCGTGTTCCGCATCAGCCGCGAGGAGTTTGCAGCTGCGTTAGCCGAGTTGGAAAGCAAAGGAGTTTAAGAACCATGAGCATAAGGGAAGACGTATCCACACCGCGCCGGACGAAGGAGATCATTCAGCGGCACGGTTTTTCGTTCAAAAAAAGTCTGGGGCAAAACTTTCTGATCGACCAGAACATCCTCGGTAAAATTGTTGCCGCCGCCGAATTGGACAAGACCCAGGGCGCACTGGAAATCGGGCCGGGCATCGGCGCCTTAACGGAGAAGCTGGCGCAGGAGGCAGGCAAGGTGGCAGCGGTGGAGATTGACCAGCGGCTGCTTCCGATTCTGCAGGAGGTGCTGGAGCCCTACCCGCACGTCCATGTGATCCATGGCGATGTGTTGAAGCTGGACCTAAAGGCTTTATTTGCTGCGGAATTCAGCGGGGTGAGCGGCGTCAGTGTCGTCGCCAATCTGCCGTATTACGTGACGACTCCCATCATGATGAAGCTTCTGGAAGAGAAACTGCCGCTGAAACATATCGTCGTCATGATCCAGAAGGAAGTGGCCGAGCGCATGGCTGCCACTCCCGGCGGCAAGGACTACGGCAGCCTTAGCATCGCCGTGCAGTACTACAGCACCCCGGAGATGATCTGCACGGTGCCGCACAGCGTGTTTATTCCACAGCCGAATGTAGAGTCCGCAGTGATTCGCTTAACCGTGCGGGAGAAGCCAGCTGTGGCGGTTCAGGATGAGGCGTTTTTCTTCGAGGTGGTGCAGGCCTCTTTTGCCCAGAGACGAAAGACGATTTCCAACAATCTGAAAAGCCGCTTCTTCCCGAAGGAAGGGCGGGAGAGACTGGAGCAACTGCTGGAGGAAGCCGGGATCCAGCCTTCCCGGCGGGCGGAGACATTAAGCCTGGACGAGTTCGCCAAGCTGAGTGATACGCTGCTGAATGCCGGGGTGAAGGAACTCCGCGAGTAACCATTCCCTCTTGTCGCCCATACGATGGGATAGAGGTGATGGATTTGGCGAATTTGGGAGACTTGGTCGTCCGCAAATCATACGGTGGAGATGTTACGTTCCGAATCGAACAGATTGTGCGGAGTGAAGCGATTATTAAAGGAACGGAATTCCGGCTGCTGGCGGATGCGCCCTTAACTGATTTGGTTAGGGTAGACCCGGCTTCCCCAGGAGAGACGACGCAGCGGGCCCGCATTAAGGCGACGGAATCGCTGAAGCGGTTAACTCAAGACCGCAAGGAATTGGCAGAACGCAATCGAATGGTAATTGGACGGGAACTGTATGGGCAAGGCGAGCCGGCCTATTTTGAGGTCCCGGGTAAGGTCCTGCATCTCGATGGCGACGAACGCTATTTGCAAAAGAGTTTAAGCCTGTATCAGAAGCTGCGCGTCCCGGTTCAAGGCTATTATGTCACGGAATCGCAAATGGCAAATGCGCTGTACCGTCTGCTGCCTGTGGTCAAGCCGGATATCGTCGTGATCACGGGTCATGACGGCGTGTTAAAATCGCGCCCCACCAGCGATCTTTATAATTTGACCAGCTATAAAAATTCCAAGTATTTTGTGGAGGCCATTCAAATGGCTCGGCAATACGAACGGAATTTCGATACGTTAACGATTGTGGCCGGCGCTTGCCAGTCGCATTTTGAGGCGCTGCTGCAGGCGGGGGCTAATTTTGCTAGTTCGCCCGGCCGGGTGCTGATCCATGCGCTGGATCCGGTGTATATCGCCGCTAAAGCGTCGCTCACCTCGATTCGGGATACGATCCAGATTACTGACGTGCTGAATCATACGATCAGCGGCGCCCAGGGGGTTGGCGGGATCGAGACTCGTGGCAGTTACCGAATCGGGTTGCCCAAACTGAAGGACTTGTCGACGCTGAAAGTGGTGCCGTCCATGTGAAAGGGTTGCCGGAAGGAACTGAGGCTAGTGCCCCAGGACCTTCCGGTTATTTTTTAGTACCTGGCTCTTTAGCCATCAGGTAAAAAGAAAATGTCGAAAAATAATCGTTGACACATCTTTTTTGCTGCTGATATAATTATTTATTCCGATTTGACAAGTTTGTGACTTTCCTGTATAATGGACAAAGAAAGAAGGTGGTCACAGGCAATGGCTAAAAATGCGCTGTCGGAAATAAAGCATAGTCTCGACGCCCACGTTGGACAGAAAATTATGCTCCGGGCAAACGGTGGTCGCCGGAAGACCGTCGAACGCACTGGAGTATTGGAGGAGACCTATCCTTCGGTCTTCATTGTGAAGCTGGATCAAGAGCAGCAAACCTTTAAGCGTGTGTCTTACAGTTATGCCGATATACTGACCGAATCCGTTGAAGTTATGGTTTATGACGACAACGACGGGATGCGGATTTCGTATATTAAACCGTGAACATCATGAATCAAACCGCAAACGGTTCTCGCCCTTCGGGTGAGGCCGTTTTTTTTGATATGTTCGAAGATGCAGGTTAGGGTGATCTCGCTGTCGCTGGGTTCACCAACCAAGATTGTCGGGTGTTCACCTTAGATGGACAAAGTTTCGGTGTATGCTCGAAACGGTGCCTGCGTATACTAACCATCGTTCCTATATCCATGGCCAAAGGAGGAGACTGACCATGTCGCGAAGAAGACGCAGCGTGATGTCGGAGAACTTGAAGGTCGAGTTAGCGAAGGATCTGGGATTTTACGATACCGTCCAGCAGGAGGGCTGGGGCGGCATCAAGGCGAAAGATGCGGGCAATATGGTGAAGCGGGCGATCGAGCTCGCCGAGAAGGCGGCATCGAAACAGCAATAACCTCTGCCACAGCGAAGCGTCCCTTTCAGGGAGCTTCGTTTTTTTCGTTGGATGCAGTAAGATAGAGGGAGGAAAAATTGTCTTTCATACATAGACGTGGAGGCAACGTTTTTTTAGAATTAAAGAATGTGCCAAAAAGACCGGATGGATGCGGATATTCCACGGAATTGCTGAGGTGGGGAAGCGGCATGAAAATTTACGAAAAAGCACCGGCCAAAATTAATTTAATGCTCGACGTGTTACATAAGCGTCCTGACGGATACCATGAGGTCGAGATGATCATGACCATGGTGGATCTGGCAGATCGTTTGGAAATGAGCGCCCTTCCGCGGGATACGATCATTATTTCGAGCCAGGCCGGATATATTCCGCTGGATGAGAAGAATTTGGCGTTTCAGGCGGCGAAGTTGATTAAGGAACGCTACAACGTGCGGAGCGGGGTTTATATACACCTCGATAAGAAAATACCGGTGGCTGCCGGCCTTGCCGGCGGCAGCAGTGACGCGGCGGCTACGCTGCGGGGCTTAAACCGGCTATGGGAGCTTGGCATTCCCGAAGAGGAGCTGAAGGAGCTGGGGGCGGAGCTGGGCTCGGACGTGCCTTTTTGCGTGACGGGCGGGACGGCGCTGGCGACGGGGCGAGGCGAAGTGCTGACGCCGCTGGTGAATCCGCCGCAATGCTGGGTGGTGTTGGCGAAGCCTCCGATCAACGTGTCGACTGCAGAGGTGTATGGACGTCTACAGGCGGAGCGAATTACCGATCATCCGTCGGCAGCCCGGATGCGGGAGGCGCTGGAGAGACGATCATTCACGGGTGTATGCCAAGAGCTCGGCAACGTGTTGGAGCAGGTGACGCTGGAGCTTCACCCGGAGGTGGCGCAACTGAAAGAAGCGATGCTGCGTCTTGGCGCGGACGGCGTGTTGATGTCCGGCAGCGGACCCACGGTGTTTGGGCTCGTGTCGAAGGAATCGAAGGTGCCCCGCATTTATAACGGATTACGCGGGTTCTGCAAAGAGGTTTACGCCGTGCGGCTGTTGACCTAAAGCTCAGCTGCGGGACTGGAGCCGGGTACTCCTTCGCCTCATTCCAAGGCTTGGACAAATCCGTACAAAAGTGTTATAGTTTCATTAAAATATTCGGATTCAGCGAGGGGTACTTCGTGAAGAAATTAAAGAGAAGCGCTCGTTTGGTGGAGATGACCCATTATCTGTTGTCTAGACCACATCATTTAATCCCGCTGACTACCTTTGCGCAACGGTATGGGGCGGCTAAGTCGTCCATCAGCGAGGATTTGGGGATTATTAAAGAAGTGTTTGAAGGTGAAGGCATGGGGGAATTGCTGACGCTTGCCGGGGCGGCTGGCGGCGTGAAATACATTCCCCGGGTCGGACGGGAGCAAGCGAACGCTTTTATCCAGCAGCTCTGTGAGAAGCTGGCGCAGCCAGACCGAATTTTACCGGGCGGATATTTGTATATGTCGGATCTCTTAGGACAACCGGCGCTGATGAATGAGGCGGGCAAGTTGTTTGCCACCGTCTTCGGTGATTTGGAAATCGACTGCATTATGACCGTGGAAACGAAGGGGATCCCTCTCGCTTATGCAACGGGAGCGGAGCTGAATCTGCCGGTCGTCCTGGTGCGCCGCGACCATCAGGTAACGGAAGGATCCGCCGTTAGCATCAATTACGTATCGGGCTCCCATAAGAGCCTGCATACGATGACGTTGTCGCGCCGGGCATTGAAGGAACGCTCCCGCGTATTGATCGTCGATGACTTTATGAAGGCGGGGGGCACGATCCAAGGGATGGTTGACCTGCTGGCCGAGTTTAACGCAGAGGTTGCGGGGGTTGGCGTTCTGGTTGAATCCGGGGAAGTTGCCAGCGAGCAGCGTCTGCTGCATGATTACGTTTCCCTGGCTACGCTTCGGGCAGTGGATCCCAAGGAAAAGGAGATTTCAGTAGAACCTGGGAATTATTTTTCGAAGTTTGAACAATAAGAACTATGTCGAGATATCCTCAAATTCTAAGAATTCTCGACGAAACATGTCGAACACCCCGTTTTATCAAAAAAAATCGTGATTTTAGGCCATTTTGTTGATCAAAAAAAAAGGATTTCCGTTTGCTATGTGGAATAATACACCAAGTCTCTGATGGAAAAAGGTGGTGAACACATATGCAAATTACGGATGTAAGACTCCGCCGAGTCAGCTCTGAGGGCAGAATGAAGGCCATCGCATCCATTACCATCGATAACGAATTTGTTGTTCATGACATTCGCGTCATCGATGGGAACAATGGGATGTTCGTAGCAATGCCTAGCAAGCGCACGCCGGACGGGGAGTTCCGGGATATCGCGCATCCGATTTCCTCCGGTACCCGCGAGAAGATTCAAGCCGCAGTTCTGGCTGAGTACGAGCGTGCCGCCGAACAAGAGGAAGCGATTGAAGAAGGGGCGTAAGTCGCATTTATTTGATTTGTTGATTAATTGGGGTTCGAGGAAAAGGGAGCCATGTCCGCATGGCTCCCTTTTCTTTTTGCCCTAAATGAGATATATTCAGTAATGAGTTTTAATGAGAGAGAGAGAACTACTTCTTTTTTTAAAAGTGTGAAGGAGGCCGGGGACTTGAAGAGGTTAGCGATCGTTCTTGCTGCAGGTCAAGGAAAACGGATGAAGTCCAAGCTCTATAAGGTGCTTCACCCCGTTTGCGGCAAACCGATGGTTGGGCATGTACTAAACGCGGTTCAAGAAGCAGGTTGCGAACGCAGCATCGTCGTTGTTGGCCATGGGGCCGAAGCTGTGAAATCCTATTTGGGTGCATCGGCGGAATACGTGTTGCAGGAGCAACAGCTGGGAACCGGACATGCCGTCAAGCAAGCCGGGCCATTATTGGCGGGAGAAGAAGGAGTCACACTGGTTATTTGTGGCGATACCCCTTTGGTTACGGCAGAAACACTGGAAGCTCTTTTCGAACTTCATCAACGTAAGGGAGCGGCAGCGACCGTACTTACGGCGGTGATGGAGCAACCGTATGGTTATGGCCGAGTGATCCGCGGCGCGAACGGAACGGTTGAACGGATCGTTGAACAGAAGGACTGCTCGCCGGAGGAAGCCGCCGTGCAGGAGATTAACACAGGCACTTATTGTTTTGATAATGCAAAATTATTTGCTGCACTGGAGAAAGTGACGAACAACAACGCCCAGCAGGAGTATTATCTTACCGACGTGATCGGCATTTTGGTGCAGGCGAACGAAATCGTAGAAGGCTATGCAGTAGCCGACGTTCGCGAATCGATTGGCGTCAATGACCGGGTGGCCTTGGCAGAAGCGGAAGCCGTCATGCGGGAACGCATCGTGCGCAACCATATGCTGAACGGCGTAACGGTGATTGATCCGGCTTCCACGTACATCGGGGCCGATGTCACCATTGGAGCGGATACCGTAATTTATCCGGGGACCGTTCTATCCGGTAAAACGTCCATCGGTGAAGATTGCGTGATTGGGCCGGCCGCAGAAATCGAAGATAGCGTGATCCAAAACGGCGCGAAGGTGAAACAGTCGGTGCTCAGCCAGGCAGAAGTCGGCCGGGAGACGACGGTTGGTCCTTTCGCTTATTTGCGTCCAGGGGCGAAGCTCGGAGCGCATGTGAAGGTCGGCGATTTTGTAGAAATTAAAAATGCGACCCTCGATGAAGGCTCCAAAGTCTCGCACCTCAGCTATATCGGCGATGCGAAGGTTGGTAAGAACGTGAATATTGGCTGCGGCGCGATAACAGTGAACTATGATGGTTATAATAAGTCCATTACGGAGATCGAGGACGATGCCTTTGTAGGCAGCAACGTCAACTTGATCGCTCCGGTTAAGGTGGGAAAAGGCGCTTATGTCGTTGCCGGATCTACGATCACACAATCGGTTCCGGACAATGACCTCGCCATCGCCAGAACCCGGCAGGAGAACAAACCCGGCTATGCCGAGAAGATTCGTGCCCGGGCGAAAGCCAAGAAGCAAAGACAGCAGGAATCCTAACTTCGAATGCAGTGATCTGCAGTGACCATTTGAATAGACGGGGTAGCTGTGAAGGTGGGTTGTTTAAGAGACTCCCTGACGCTATCTACACAGCACGGAGGGTTTTAATTTTATGACTTATTGTGATTCTAAATTAAAGATATTCACCTGTAACTCCAATCCGAAATTGGCTCATCAGATCGCCGATTACATCGGCATTCCGATGGGCGAATCGGAGACGACGAGCTTTAGTGACGGTGAAATTCAGGTCAAGCTGTCCGAAAGCGTTCGGGGCTGCCACGTCTATGTGGTGCAATCGACCTGCGCACCCGTCAACGATAACTTGATGGAGCTCCTCGTGATGGTGGATGCTTTGAAAAGAGCTTCGGCCAAGAGCATTAATGTCGTTATCCCGTATTACGGTTACGCCCGCCAAGACCGGAAAGCCCGTTCGCGCGATCCGATCACGGCGAAGCTGGTTGCCAATCTGATCGAGAAAGCCGGCGCTCACCGGGTCATTACGATGGACCTTCATGCGATGCAGATCCAAGGCTTCTTCGATATCCCGGTTGATCATATGCTAGGCGTGCCGATCTTGGCCCAGTATTTCCGTTCCAAGCATATCGCGAATCCGGTTGTCGTCTCGCCTGACCATGGCGGGGTGGTTCGTGCCCGTAAGCTGGCTGATTTCCTGAACGCGCCGCTGGCGATCATCGACAAGCGCCGTCCGGAACCGAATGTCAGCGAAGTCATGAACATTATCGGGAACATCGAAGGGAAAACCGCGATTCTCGTCGACGACATCATCGATACCGCCGGTACGATTGTCCTTGGCGCTAACGCGCTGAAGGAAGGCGGGGTAGAAGAAGTGTACGCTTGCTGTACGCACCCTGTATTGTCCGGTCCGGCAATGGAACGTCTGGAAAACTCTCCGCTGAAGGAAGTGATCGTGACCGACACGATCCCGATCACGCATCCAAATCCGACAAGCAAGCTCAAAGTGCTGTCCGTCGCTCCGCTGATGGGCGAAGCGATTATTCGCGTGCACGAGGAGCTGTCGATCAGCAAGCTGTTCGAGATCGAATAAAATGGTCACTGCCACACCAGGGGTTGCGTCCTCCCAATCGGGGACGTAACCCCTATCGGTGTATTGGCAGTGTTGGGTGTTAGGCGGAGGCAGGCATCCGTGTGAAATGTTCTTACGATCGCTGTTGCTCGCGGATTTCTTGAATTGGACTAAAATCAGAAGTGGTAGAAATCCGCTCACAAAGGCGAACGCCTCGCTTCTTCAGAACATTTCCCCCTCTTGCCTGAATCCGCCCAACGGACAATGCTGCCCCACCGATCGAGTGGTGATGGCCATACGCTGAGGGCAACGTCCTCGTTCGGGTGTTGGCCGCAATGCCCTGGAGTGGCAGTGGGGTGGGGAGTAGTAGGGACGACGGGATTGTTGGCACTCCCCGTCGGTGAATACAAACTAACTGGAATTTCTAGCGTTAATTTTGGCGGGAACGTAGGTTTTGGGCGATTTAACGGTAAATTGTATAGTTAATTTGGGTACTTTTTCGCTAAAGTGGCAATTTCGCTGAAATTAACAGTAGGTTTTACCGTTAGTTGCGCGGACAGCCGATCCACGCCGAAATTAACGGTACATTTTCCAGTTAATTCGAGGCAAGTAGTAGTTAGTTTAACGAACAATCAAGCACCAGAGGCGGTTTGAAGATACATTAGCGTTTGGAGGGACATGACCCATGAAGTGGATCGTAGGGCTCGGCAATCCGGGAGCCCAATATGAGAAAACCCGGCATAATATCGGCTTTATGGCCGTGGATGAGCTGGCGCGCCGGCATGGCATCGAGATCAAGCAAAGCAAGTGCAAGGCTTTGATTGGAGAGGGGATGCTGCCGGGCGGGAAAGTCGTGCTGATCAAGCCGATGACCTACATGAATTTATCTGGCGAAGCGGTGCGCGCTTATATGGACTACTATAAGGCGTCGATTGAAGACATGATCGTGGTGTACGACGACCTCGACACCGAGTTGGGGCGTAATCGGCTGAGATATCAAGGCAGTGCCGGTGGGCACAACGGCATTAAGTCGATCATTCAACATATCGGCACGCAGACGTTTAACCGAATTCGGATGGGCATTTCCCGGCCGGAGCCAGGGTATGCGGTCGTAGATTATGTTCTGTCGCCGTTTCCGAAGAAAGATAAGCCGCTGCTCGATCAGTCCATTCAAGCGGCATGCGATGCATTGGAATATAGCCTGGACCATACCTTCGAACAAACGATGGCGAAGTTTAACGGCTAAATAATTGATCTAGCAGGGTCGATAGGCTAAAAGCCGTCCGCTTGGGGCATACTGGAGACATAATGAATCTTCAGGAGGCATATAGATGGCTGTAAACTATGTTTGTCGGCACTGCCGGACGGTGATTGGTAGAATCGAATCGCCTCAAGTCACAGAAGCCCAATTAGGCTTCCATTCCTTGACCCCCGATGAGCGGAGAGATATAATAGCGTATGATTCAAACGGCGAAATGACGGTCCGGGTGACCTGCGACTATTGCAAGGAAGCACTTGATCATAACCCGGAACTGATGCTGCTCGCCAATCCTTTGCAGTAGACTGCAAGCTACGAGGAACAATGGACAAATTTACCGGAATATACGGTTATAGAGCCTTGGCACGTTGCTGAGGCTCCTTTTTGGTTCGGGTAAGCTGGACTTACCCTTTTCGTCTAGCCATAGATTTCTATCCATCAGCAGTAAGAGAGGTGCCTCATTTGCTACAAGCACTTATTGAAGCTTTTTCACGCGATACCGATTTTGCTTCGACGGTTGCGGGCATTAATTCGGGCATGAAGGAGCAGTTGATTTCCGGCTTGTCGGGTTCATCCAGGCAAGTGATGCTAGCCGCGCTGCATCAGGAAACGAAACGGCCGCTGCTCGTCGTGACCCACAATATGTTCTCCGCACAGAAAATGTATGAAGATTTACAGGAAGCGCTATCACCGGATCAGGTGCTGATGTACCCGGCGAATGAGCTGGTTGCTGCCGAATCGGCCGTATCCAGCCCGGAAACGCTGGCCCAGCGGATCGAGGTGCTGCTGCAATGCTCCCGGGGATTCCGGGGCATCGTGGTGGTGCCTTATTCCGGTATTCGCCGCTATATCCCAACGCCGGAGGCCATGGCCGAAGCGGGACTGACCGTCCGGCTCGGGGGCACGCTGGAGCTGGAGCGTTTCATGGCTCAAATGGTCGAGCTGGGCTACGAGCGGGTCGAACGAGTGGAATCCCGCGGCGAAATGAGCCTGCGCGGGGGCATCATTGACTTTTATCCACTGACAGCGTCCATGGCTTACCGGGTGGAGCTGTTTGATGATGAAGTTGATTCGATCCGGACCTTTGATCCGGCAGATCAGCGATCGGTGGACCAGATCAAGGAAGTGTTCATTCCACCTTGCAAGGAACTGATCGCAACGAAGGAACGGATGGGCCAGGCAGCGCAGGCGTTATCCGAGAAGCTGGAGATCCAGCTGGACAAGATGACCGACCGCCAGGCCAAAAATCGTCTCCGCGAAGAGATGTACAAAGAAATCGAAATGCTGCGCGAGCATGTTTATTTTTCGGAAATCTATAAATATATTTCTTTGATCTATCCAGAGCGAAAAACGTTATACGACTACATGCCAGAGGATACGCTGCTTCTGCTGGACGAACCGTCGCGCCTGCTGGAAACGGCCAAGCAGCTGGAACGCGATGAGGCGGAGTGGAATCTGCACCTGTACCAGAACGGGAAGAGTCTCCCCGACCTGCCGCTTGCGGTGGACGTGGATCATCTGATCTACCATCGTCCGTTCCAGACGTTGTTTCTGTCATTGTTCCTGCGTCAAGTCCCGCATTCCCAGCCGCAAAATATCGTGAATTTCGTTACGCGGGCAATGCAGGATTTTCATGGGCAAATGAATGTCTTAAAGGCAGAGATGGAGCGTTGGAAAAAAAGCGGCGCCCACGTCATCATGTTGGCCAGCACCGAAGAGCGCGTGGATCGGATGCGGCGGGTGCTGCAGGATTACGGCATTGATGAGCCTCAATTACTGCAAGGCAACCTGCAGTCCGGCTTCGAACTGCCTTCTGTACACCTCGTCGTGATTACCGAAGGCGAGATGTTCTCCCAGAAGCAGCGCAAAGCGCGCCGCGTCGCCAAGAGCATGGACAATGCCGAACGGATCAAGAGTTATACCGAGCTGAAGGTCGGCGATTACGTCGTTCACCAGAACCACGGGATCGGGAAATACATGGGCATCGGTACGCTGGAGGTCGGCGGGATCCACAAGGATTACATGCATATCCTCTATGCCGGCGGCGACAAGCTGTCGGTACCGATCGAACAGATCGACATGATTCAGAAATACGTGGGTTCCGAGGACAAGGAACCGAAGATTTATAAGCTGGGCGGCAACGAGTGGAACCGCGTGAAGAACAAGGTTCGTTCCTCCGTCCAGAACATCGCCGACGATTTGATCAAGCTGTACGCTGAGCGGCAAGCTGCCCCGGGGTATGCCTTCGAGAAGGACACTCCGGAGCAGCAGGAATTCGAAGCGATGTTCCCGTATGAGGAAACTCCGGACCAGCTGCGGGCCATTGAGGAAATCAAGAGAGATATGGAACAAAGCCGTCCAATGGACCGCCTGCTGTGCGGTGACGTTGGTTATGGCAAGACTGAAGTCGCTATCCGCGCGGCCTTTAAGGCAGCGATTGAAGGCAAGCAGGTTGCCGTGCTTGTGCCAACGACGATTTTGGCGCAGCAGCACTATGAGACGTTCCGGGAGCGGTTTGCCGGTTATCCGATCAACATTCAGACGCTTAGCCGTTTCCGCAGCCGCAAGGAGCAGAACGAAACCATCAAGGGGATTCGTCAGGGCACGGTGGATATCGTGATCGGAACCCACCGCATTTTGTCGCAGGATCTGGTCTTTAAAGACTTGGGACTGCTGATCGTTGACGAAGAGCAGCGGTTTGGCGTCACCCATAAAGAGAAGTTAAAGAAACTGAAAACCAACGTAGACGTGCTGACGCTGACGGCGACCCCAATTCCGCGGACGCTGCATATGTCCATGCTGGGCGTACGGGATCTGTCGGTCATTGAAACGCCGCCGGAAAACCGGTTCCCGGTGCAGACGTATGTCGTCGAGTACAGTCAGTCGCTCGTGCGCGAAGCAATCGAACGGGAAATGGCGAGGGGCGGACAGATTTATTACCTGTATAACCGCGTGCAAGGGATTCATGAAATTGCCGCACAAATCTCTATGCTCGTGCCGGAAGCGCGAGTTGTCGTTGGTCATGGGCAGATGTCGGAGCAGGAGCTGGAGAAGACGATTCTCGATTTTCTTGACGGGGAATACGACGTCCTGGTCAGCACCAGTATCATTGAAACCGGAGTGGACATTCCGAACGTCAATACGCTGATCGTGCATGATGCGGACAAGATGGGCTTGTCCCAGCTGTATCAGCTGCGCGGCCGTGTTGGACGATCCAACCGGATTGCCTATGCTTATTTCACATATCAAAAGGATAAGTCCTTAACCGAAGTTGCGGAGAAACGGCTGCAGTCGATTAAGGAATTTACGGAGCTCGGTTCCGGCTTCAAAATCGCCATGCGCGACTTAGCCATCCGCGGCGCCGGGAATTTGCTTGGTGCGGAGCAGCATGGCTTCATCGCTTCCGTCGGCTTTGATCTGTATTCGCAGATGCTGGCGGAAGAAATTCAGAAGCGTAAAATTACGATGCTTGGGGAGACCCCGCCGGCTGAGGCGACTTGGAACACCACGATCGATTTGGGCATCGACGCGTATTTGCCGTCGGATTACATCTACGACAGCATTCAGAAGATCGAGATCTACAAGAAGACAGCCTCTGTGCAGACTTTTGAGGACGTGGCCGAGTTGGAGGACGAGTTGCTCGACCGGTTCGGGGAGCTGCCGGATGCCGTGCAGAATCTCCTGGCGGTTGCCCGCGTCAAGTTGTACGGCAAGCAGTATGGCATCGAGTCGATGACGCTGCGGGGCGAGGAAGTGACGATCAAGTTCTACGAAGGACAGGAACAGGCCATCGTTCCGAGCAAGCTTGCGGAAGTTGGCAATCTATTCGGAAGATGTGTACAATTTAGTCAAGGGTCCGTGATGCTTATCCGGATAAATACCAAGGGAATGGACGACAAAGAAATGATGGGCTTGCTGGAGCAGTTTCTCGGCGCCCTGAAGGATGCGTTCAAAGTGAAAGGGGAACTACAGAATGTTTCAAAGTAAAAGGCGCTCATGGAGAATGCTGCTGATTGCGCTTGTAACGGTACTGGCTTTTTCCGTTATGGCTGGATGCGGCAAGAATGCAAGCTCGGGAGGGAAAGATACGAGTAAGGTTATTGCGACGTACGAAGGCGGCGAAATTACGGAGAACGAATTCGACCGCGAGCAGCGGATCGTGCTTGCCCTTCAGCCGCAAATGGAACAATTCATGCAAATGGAAGACTTCCGTCAATATTTGGTGAAGCAGGAGATCGCGTATGAATACCTTGAAGCCAAAGCCGACGAGAAGACGAAAGAAGCCGGCAAGAAGAAAGCCGAGGAGCAGTTTGATTTGATGAAATCGTCCTACGGCGAAGAGAACTTCAAAAATATGCTGGACGCCCAGAAGGTATCCGAAGCTGAATTCAAGGACTATATGGTTCGGATTTATACCGTGATGGAAGGCGAACGGCAGAAGATCTCTGAGGATGATGTGAAGAAGGAATTCGAAGCGACAAAACAGGACTATACGACGGCTTCGGTCCGCCATATCCTGATTAACTTCACCGATCCAGACGGCAAAGAGCGGACTGAAGAGGAAACGCTCAAGCTGGCGAAGGAAGTGAAAGCGAAACTGGACAAGGGCGAGGATTTCGCCGCGTTGGCGAAGCAGTACTCCGAGGATCCGGGCTCCAAGGATAACGGCGGTTTGTACGAGAACGTGGAAGTGAGCAACTGGGTAGAAGCTTTTAAACAAGCTGCTTTGACCCAACCGCTGAACCAAATTGGTGATCCAGTGAAGACGGAATATGGCTACCACATCATTCGCGTGGAATCTCGGACCGAGAAGAAATTTGAGGATCTGACGCAGGAACAGAAGGACATGATCCAAACAACGCTGGCCTCGAACAAATTGGACGAGTTCATGGCGGGGGATCTAGAGAAGAAGATCATCAAGAAAATCGACTTGCCTAAAGTGGAAACGAGCACCGGCGAAAATGGCACGGGAACGGACACCAATGCGGGCAATGGCTCCAATGCAGGAACTGACGCGGGTACGAATGCCGGTACAGAAGGGTCCGGCAATGCCGGAAACACCGGAACGGGCAGCAACACGGGCAACGGTGCTGCCAACAATGCCGGCTCCAACAGCGGCAATACGAGCAAATAAAGCAGAGCTTAGGAAGCAGCGCGGAGAAGGTTTGCGTTGCTTTTTTTGCGGACGGACCTATTGTTCCTTATACGCATCCAGCTGTTAAAAATCATGGTTCATTATGATGAATAAGGTGTTCGCCCGGGATGAATACTATGGTCAGAATCACAGAACAAGCCATCCCTGTCCCCACCTTCGGCCGCTCGTTTTGGCGAAGCTTATGGCGCATACATCTGCGTAAGCCGCAGATTACGTATAAAGTCCGATTAGGTGAAGCTTTAGGAAATCAAGCCGTAGTTCAAAACTTCTAAGAAAGCGGGGCATCAAGTGAAATGAAAGCTACTGGTATTGTACGCCGTATCGATGATTTAGGCCGTGTTGTTATCCCTAAGGAAATCCGCCGAACGTTGCGGATTCGGGAAGGAGATCCGCTCGAAATCTTTGTGGACCGGGATGGAGAAGTGATTTTGAAGAAATATTCGCCGATCGGGGAATTGGGCGATTTTGCCAAGGAATATGCGGAGTCGCTGTATGAGAGCACCAGCCATATTACCTTAATCTCCGACCGGGATACGATTATTGCTGTCGCAGGCGCTTCCAAGAAGGAATACCTGGATAAGCAAATTAGTTCCTTGCTGGAGAGCAGCATGGATAGCCGTAAAATCATCATGGAAACAGCGTCTGGATCGTACGAAATTACGAAGGATCATCCAGAAAACATCTCTTCGTTTGTCATTGCGCCAATTATTGCTGGCGGTGACCCGATCGGGACTGTGGTGCTTGTGAACAAGGACGATTCTGTGAAGATGTCCGACTTGGAATCGAAAATGGCGGAGACAGCTGCCGGTTTTCTCGCAAAACAGATGGAGCAATAAAAAGAACTCAAGATATCCGCAAGACGCATGGAGGAACTTACACACACCGCTGTTTGGGGCGGACGCCGTCCGTCCGAAACGTAGAGGGATGTGTAAGTTTTTTTGTGTTGGGGCTTAGGAAATGGCGATGGCCTCCGTTTCGTCTTATAATGGAACCTGTTAGCTTAAAAAACATGCTGATGACTGTTAAAGCAAAGTAGGTTGCCATGATGGAAACGAAGGAAAGCCTGTCCTCCAAGCTGCTAAAGGGAGCGGCCGTTCTGAGCGCGGCGGCGCTAATCACCAAGCTGCTGGGAATGCTGCAGAAGATCCCGCTGCAAAATATCGGGGGAGACGGCGTATTCGGCATTTATAATACGGTATACCCTTTGTACACCCTGCTGGTTACGCTCACGACCTCGGGGTTTCAGGCGGCGGTGGCCAAATTTATTGCGGAACGCCAGGCCCCTGGGCTGGAACGGGAGCGGAGCGAGGTGCTGCGACTGGCATCGGCGACGATGCTGGTGTTGGGGGTTGCCTTTGCGGTGCTGCTTTACTTTGGCGCCCCGGTATTATCGCAGCTCATCGGAAGCAGCTTGTTGATTCCGGCTTTTCGCGGCGCGGCGCCTGCGCTGCTGCTCATCCCGGTGGCGGCGGCGCTGCGGGGATATTTTCAGGGACACCAAAATATGACGCCGACCGCGGTCTCCCAGGTGGTGGAGCAGGCCATTCGTGTCACGGTGATGATCGTCCTGCTGCTGGCGTTAAGCCGGCTGGGAGCCGCTGATGCGGATCTTGCCGGAGGGGCACTGGTCGGCTCCTCTGCGGGAGCAGCTGCGGGTCTTGCCGTGATGCTGCTGTATTGGCGGGGCTATACCCGTTCTTCGCTGCAGCGGCGGGAAGCCGGACCATCGGCGGAGGCGGATCAGCCGCTGACTGACGAGAAACGATTGTTGCCTCGGGAAACAAGGGGGCAGCGATGGTCCGCGCTCTTCAAGGTTGCGCTGCCGATCAGCTTGGCCTCGCTTGGGGTGCCGCTGATCAGCCTGGTGGATACGTTCACGCTGCCGCGGCTGCTTTCCGCCCATGGGGAGGAGCTGCAGATCATGGCCCAGGTGGGGATTTACAACCGGGGTATCCCGTTGGTTCAGCTCGTCACGATGCTGGCGACGTCGCTGTCGGTGTTGTTTGTGCCCGCGATGGCCGAGCTGCAGATGAAGGGAGATACCGGGGCGATCCGGCGTCAGGTGCAGCTGGCCTTGCGCTGGTTCTGGCTGATCGGCCTGGCGGCTTCGCTGGGCCTGGCCTTGCTGGCTGCGCCCATCAACGTCATGCTGTACGAGGATGCGGCGGGATCGGCCACCTTGGCTTGGGTGGCCTGGACGGCGGCGCCCGGCGCGCTGGTCGCGGCGACGAGTGCCCTGTTACAGGGCCTCGGCCACGTGCGCGCCCCGGCGCTGCACCTGCTCGCTGCGGCATTGCTCAAGACCGCGTTAAACGCGGTGCTCGTGCCGCAGCTTGGCATCACCGGCGCCGCCATCGCCGGCGTCGCCGCGTACGGCGCAGCAGCGGCGCTGAACGCCGCGCTGCTGCTGCGCCGGGTCCAGCTGCGTCCGCGCCTGCGGGACGCGCTGCTGCGCCCGGCGGCGGCCGCCCTGGCGATGGCCGCCGCGGTGCTGGCGCTGCGCCTCGCCGCCGCCGAGCTGCCCGCAGGCCGCGGGGGGGCCGCGGCCGTGAGCCTGCTCGGCGTGCTGCTTGGCGCAGCCGTGTTCGTCGCAGCCGTGCTGCGCACACGGCTGCTCAGCGCGGCAGAGCTGGGCGCCCTGCCGCGGATCGGCCCGAAGCTGCTGACGCTGCTTCGGAAGCTGCGGCTGCTGCCGTAGCGCTCTGCGCAGCTTGCTGCTTGCCGTTGCAGCGGAACTTACTGCGGTTACCGCCGGATGGCGCAGAAAATTTCAGTTTCGCCGCCAGCAATGGTATAGTAATAACATGCTGAACGGACAGGGAGTGAAAGGCATAACATGAGCGCAACCATTACAGTGGTCGGCCTCGGCTCGGGAGATCCCGACCGGCTGACCTTAGGCAGCCTGAAGCGGCTGCAGGAGGCGGAAGAACGTTACGTCCGGACGAAGGACCATCCGGTGGTGGACTGGCTGGAGCAGACGGGCGTCCAATTTACTTCGTTCGACGAGGTGTATGAAGCGAAGGACGATTTTCCTTCCGTTTATGAGGAGATTGCCTCCAGACTGTTAGCGCGGGCTGAAGCAGGGCGACAGGGAGAGAATATCGTATACGCTGTTCCTGGGCATCCGCTGGTTGCCGAAGCGACGGTGAAGCTGTTGCGGGAACGCTGTCCGGAGCATGGAATCTCGCTCGATATCATCGGCGGGGAGAGCTTCCTGGACGAGGCCTTCGTTCGTCTGGGCTTCGATCCGATCGAAGGGTTCCTCCTGTTAGACGCCTCGGAGGTCCGGGGGGAAGCGATCGATCCGAGACGGCATACATTAATAGGGCAAGTTTATGACCAGATCACTGCTTCGGAAGTCAAGCTGGGGTTAATGGAGCTGCTGCCTGACGATTATCCGGTCGTTGTGGGACATGCCCTTGGGGTGGCGGGACAGGAGCGGATCGAGCGGGTTCCGCTGTTTGAACTGGATCGTATGACCGGCTACGGGAACCTGTCTCTGGTCTATGTGCCGGCCAGCGAGGACGATACGCTTCGCAACCGCAGCTTCCAGCGGCTTCATGAGATCGTGTCGATTTTGCGCAGTCCGGGTGGATGTCCGTGGGATCGCGAGCAGACGCATGAATCGATTCGCAAAAATCTCATCGAAGAAACCTACGAGGTGCTGGAGACGATCGACGACGACGATCCCGACCACATGCGTGAGGAGCTTGGCGATCTGCTGCTGCAAATCATGCTCCATTCCCAGATGGAGGAGGAGACCGGCACTTTTACGGTGTATGATGTCATCCAGGAGCTGAATGAGAAGCTGATTTACCGCCATCCGCATGTCTTCGGCAATTTGAGTGCGGAGGATGCCGAGGCGGCGCTGAACAACTGGGAAGCGATGAAGGCCGAGGAGAAGAAACGCAAAGGCATCCAGCCGGAGCGCCAATCGGTCATCAGCGGGGTGCCGCGTGATTTGCCGGCATTGATGAAGGCATACAAGCTCCAGAAGAAGGCGGCCAAGGCCGGATTCGATTGGGAGGATATCGACGGGGTTTGGTCCAAGCTGGAGGAGGAGATCCGCGAGCTGAAGGAAGCCGTCGCGCAAAAGCAAGATCCTGAGTCGCAGGAGCTGGAGCTGGGCGACGTGCTGTTCTCGGTGGTGAATGCTGCCCGGTACATCGGAGTTGATCCGGAGCAAGCCCTCTCGCGGACGATCCGCAAATTTACGGAGCGGTTCCATTATGTCGAGGAACGGCTTCGCGAACAGGGCAAAACACCTGGCGACAGCACATTAGCCGAAATGGACGCCTTATGGGACGAAGCTAAGTCGAAAGAACGGGAATGATGGGAGAAAAGGACTAAATTTCAGTTTTTTTGAGAAAAAAACAAAAAAAAGTTCCTAAGAGTGCAGGATTTTTCAAATCAAGCAAGAATACTCATACAAAGATAACCATCTGGCGCTGGGTAGGCTTGAAGGCAGGCCTGAAGCCTATAGTGCCAAGGTATCACCTATTTCTTTAATTATTGGGAGGCATTATTAATGAACAAAACAGATCTGATCAACAACATTTCCAGCAAAAGCGGTTTGACGAAAAAAGACGTTGAATCCGTATTGAATGGTTTTCTCGGCGAAATTACCGATGCACTTGCTAGCGGCGACAAAGTTCAACTGATCGGCTTCGGTACATTCGAAACTCGCAAACGCTCCGGTCGTACGGGCCGCAACCCGCAAACCGGCAAAACAATCGAAATCCCAGCTTCCACAGTTCCGGCATTCAAAGCGGGCAACAAACTTAAAGAAGCTGTAAAATAATGCGTCTCGATAAATTCCTGAAGGTATCGCGGCTGATCAAGCGGCGCACCGTGGCGAAGGACGTCTCCGAACAAGGCAGAGTTCTGATCAACGGGCGCGAATCCAAACCGAGCAGTACGGTGAAGGTGGGCGACGAAATTACGGTTCAATTCGGCCAGAAGCTGGTGACCGTGCGCGTCGAACGTCTGGTCGAAACGACTCGTAAGGATGAAGCTGCTTCGATGTATACCTTAATCAAGGAAGAGCCCATCGCAAAAGAGACCGGTCTGGACTGGTCCTGACATAGTGACGCTCAGAGCATGTTCCGTTTCTTCGGGGCATGCTCTTTTTTAACCTCATGAGGTGTAAAAAATATCCTAGCCAAACTGTGAATTCATGATAATATAGTAAATACACTTACTAATGTTTTCGATAAGCACACATCTGCTTCTTAGAGAACACCTCTGAATCAACCTCATGTTTAAATCATCGACGCTGCACATGCGGCACACCTCTACGAAATGAAATCGCGCCTAACGATCAAGCAACTTTCATACTAACGATCGAACAACCAAACGAAGCAGGAAATGAAGAAACAGGCAACAACAAACCAACTAGAGCAGCAGATCCTATCGTCGCTCAGGCTGCAGCTCACTATTCAGAAACCGGGGTGATCCAATCAACGAAGATAATTTAAAACGCTTACAAAGTGAAAATATTCACAACTATTTCGTTCATCATTTTTCACGACAGCCATAGGGTATACCAAGGTCCATAATCCAGTCTATCCAAAGGATGATTGCCTGATGAAACAGCTCGTGCACAAGCTCTATGCGCGGGGAGAGCTCTCCAAGGAGGAGCTCGTCGATCTACTGGAGCATATGGATGTCGAAACGCGCAAGGAGCTCTTCCGATTGGCCCGTCTAAGGCGGGAGCAGGCTTACGGGGACAAGGTGTATATGCGCGGTTTGATTGAATTTTCAAGCTACTGCCGGCGGAACTGCTTGTATTGCGGACTGCGGGCCGGGAATCGCGAAGCGGAGCGTTATCGGCTCAGCCCGGAGGAGATTCTCGAATGCTGCCGGGAAGGATACGAGCTGGGCTTCCGCACGTTTGTGCTCCAAAGCGGGGAGGATCCCTGGTATACGGCCGATCTGCTGGCTGCCTTAATCCGGGAGATCAAAGCGGAGTTTCCGGATGCGGCCATCACCTTATCCATCGGCGAGCGGGAGGCGGAAACTTACCGATGGCTGTATGAAGCGGGGGCGGATCGCTTTTTGATGCGTCATGAAACCGCTTCCCGAAGGTTGTACCAGGCGCTGCATCCTTCAATGTCCTTTGATCACCGGCGCCAATGTTTGGAGACGCTGCAGTCGATCGGCTATCAAGTTGGTGCAGGCTTTATGGTCGGGTTGCCCGGCCAGACCGCGGAGGATTTAGCGGAGGACTTGAACTATCTCCAAACGCTAAACCCAGACATGATTGGCATTGGCCCGTTTATTCCCCATGATCAGACCCCGCTTGGCAATGCGAAGGCCGGATCGCTGGAGGATACACTGGTTATGGTCGCGCTGGCCCGCCTGTTCCTTCCCGAAGCCTTAATTCCCGCGACAACCGCGCTTGGTACGTTACACCCGGAAGGAAGGGAGTTGGCGCTGAAGGTCGGGGCCAATGTGGTCATGCCCAATCTGTCACCCGTTGCCGTCCGCAAGAAATACGCTTTGTACAACAACAAAATCTGCACGGGTGATGAATCCGCCCAGTGCAGGCATTGCCTTGAGCTCCGGATTGAAGCCGCGGGCTTTTCCGTAGATATGGGAAGGGGGGACAGCCTGAAGGCGCTGGCAAGCCGCCGTCATGCTTAGTCATCGTTGCACAGAAGTCGGTTGAGTCAAGAGATGAGGCATTTTTATTTCGTTATTATTCGTGAATTATTTCACAAAAAACGTAGAGGAGACATGGCGAATGAGCATATTGACCAAAACCAATGACCTTGGCTTTTTTGAAATTCGGCTGGAATCTATCGGCGGGCTCGGCGCCAATCTGGCCGGGAAGATGCTGGCGGAATCCGGGGTGCTTGGGCTCGGCCTAAATGGAGCAAGCTTCTCGTCTTATGGTTCGGAGAAGAAGGGCTCCCCGGTGAAGAGCTTTATCCGCTTTTGCGAGCCGGACGTGGAGATCCATGACCACAGCCCAATCGAGGAACCCCACGTCATCGGCGTGTTCCATGAAGCGTTGCACAAGACGGTAAATGTCCTAAGCGGCTTGAAGCCGGACGGAATCGTGTTGGTGAACTCAACCCGCGATTTTGAGGAAATTCGGCGCGACTTGAAGTTCCCTTACGGGACGCTCGCTGTGGTGGACGCGATGGGGATTGCCATTGACGAGCATACGAAGGTGAACACCTCGATGCTGGGGGCGTTGTTCCGGATATGCGATTTTTTGGATCCAGATTCGATGCGCGAAGTGATTCAGCATACATTCCAGAAAAAATACCCGCACTTGGTGGAGCCCAATCTGCGTACGTTCGACCGGGGGTATCATGAGGTGCGCTTCCAGACGATCCCGGCTCCCGAGGGGGTACAAGGGATACAATTCGAACGGCCGCAGCCGCTGCTCGGCTATAAGACGCAGGCGCCGGGCGGCATTATCCGGGCGCAGGGCAACAGCCTGCTGAAGGATTTGAGCGGCTCCCGACAGGGTTTTGTGCCGGAGCTGGATACGGACAGCTGCATCCATTGTGCTAACTGCGACTCGGTTTGTCCCGATCTGTGCTTCGTGTGGGAAGCTGGGGAGGACAAGAAGGGGCGCCCGCAAATGTTCTTGAGCGGAATCGACTACCAATATTGCAAAGGTTGCCTGAAATGCGTGGAAATCTGCCCAACGGGGGCGCTTAGCATGCGTCGGGAGGAACCCGGATATGCCGACAGCCACCGCGTCGCTCACGTCTTTCAGTAGAGGTTTTTTTCCAAGGTCAAGGTATTTTGAACTCGCAGAAGAGCCTAAAGGAGGACTTTATCGATGTCTATAACCGAAGAGAAAATCACGAAAATGACGCTGGCGGAACAAACGACGGCCTTCGAGTCAGGCAATGAAGCGGCAGCCATGGCGGCGGCTCAGATCAATTACCATGTGATGGGGTATTTTCCGATCACGCCGTCCACGGAGATCGCGCAAATACTGGACCAGAAGAAGTCGCAAGGCCTGCATGATATCCAGCTGATTGCAGCGGATGGGGAGCATGGCTCGGCGGGGATCTGTTACGGGGCAGCACTCGCTGGGGCTCGGGTGATCAATGCGACCAGCGCCAACGGGTTCATGTACATGATCGAACAGCTGCCGGTGCAGTCCGGGACGCGGTTCCCGATGGTGCTGAACCTGGTCACGCGCGCGATCAGCGGTCCGCTGGATATTCGCGGCGACCACTCCGATTTGTATTTCGCGCTGAACACCGGCTGGTTGATCCTGACGGCGAGCACCCCGCAAGCGGCATACGACATGAACATCATGGCGCTGAAGTGGTCGGAGCATCCAGAGGTTCGTCTGCCAGTGATCGTTGCCTATGACGGGTTCTTCACGTCTCATCAGAAACGGAAGTTAAGTTATTTCAAGGACGCCAAGACGGTCCGGGCGTTCGTAGGTGAAACGCCGCCGGTCGGATTTGATAACGTAGTCGATCCGTCGCGGCCGATCTCGGTTGGCGCGCATATGAACGGCGATGACCTATTGAATAACCACTACCAGCTGCACCTGGCTCAGGAGCGGGCAGCCGAAGTGTATCAACAAATTGCTGCCGAATATAAGGCGATTTCGGGACGCGATTACCCGGTGCTCGAATTGTATCAAATGGAGGATGCGGAGGTCGCTTTATTTCTGCTGAACTCGGCGGCGGAAACGGCCAAGATCATCGTGGATAAGCTGCGGGGTCAGGGGATTAAAGCGGGGCTCATTCGGCCGAACGTCATCCGGCCTTTCCCGGCGGAGGAGATCCGCACCGCGCTGCGGGGCGTCAAAGCGCTGCTGGTGGGGGAACGCGCCGATTCCTACGGCGGCAAAGGCGGCAATATGACGCATGAAATCCGCTCCGCGCTGAAGCTGGACCCGGCGAACCAAACGATCGTCTTGTCCCGCGTGTTTGGCCTGGGCGGTAAAGACTTCTATCCGGATGAAGCGGAAGCGTTCTTTAACCTGGCCGTTGAGGCGATGAACCAAGGCGAAGCTGCGGTGCCGTTCGATTATTTTGGGCAGGTGCCCGGGGATCCGGTGCACGAGCTCAAACCGATCTTGACGCCGCAGCACGGCGATGCCTTTAACAGCGGGCTGATTCAGGTGACGCCGGATGAGGCAACCGGCAAGCTGAAGGTGAAGCTGCCGCCGCTGCGCAGCCTGACGGCGAAGCCGAAGCGGCTGGCGCCGGGCCATGGGGCATGTCCGGGCTGCAGCGCGATCTCATCACTGGAGCTGTTTTACAAAGGGATTGAAGGTGACGTGGTCACGTTGTTCCAGACCGGTTGCTCGTACGTCGTTACGGCCGGGTACCCTTATACCTCGCATAAGCAAACATTCATCCACAACCTGTTCCAGAACGGGGCCGCAACCGTGGCCGGTGTCGTCGAAGCGTTCTGGGAGCGGAAGCGCCGCGGCGAGATCGACGTCTCGGATAACGTGACCTTTATCATGGTGACCGGTGATGGCGGGATGGACATTGGCATGGGGCCGGCGATCGGCTCGGCGCTGCGGAACCACAAGATGATTATTTTGGAATACGACAACGAAGGGTACATGAACACCGGCTCACAGCTCTCCTACTCCACGCCGCTGGGTCATCAGACCAGCACGTCCGGTGTAGGCAAGGCGCAGAAGGGGAAAGCGTTCCACCACAAGGATACTCCGCAGATCATGGCGGCGACGAATATCCCGTACGTGTTTACCGGGGCGGAAGCTTTCCCGCAGGACCTGATTATGAAGGCGGCCAAAGCGCAGTGGTACGCACAACATGAAGGCTTGGTTTACGGAAAAGTGCTTAGTACCTGTCCGCTCAACTGGCGGTCTGAGGATCAGCTCGGTACGAAAATCCTGCAAACGGCAGTAGACTCCTGCTTCTTCCCATTGTACGAAGTCGAGCATGGCGTGACGAACATCACCTACAATCCGGAGGCGAAAAACAAGCGGATCTCGCCGCAGGAATGGTTGAAGCTGATGGGTAAAACGAAGCACATGCTGCATGACCAGGAACTGCTGGATGCCTTCGAGGAAGAGGTCAACCGGCGTTGGGAACGGCTCAAGCTGAAGCACGAAAGTCCGCTGCTTTAAGGTCAGCATTCGGATGATGAAGGGAGAGAAAGCGAAGATGGAAGAGACTTGCCGTTGTGCGAAGGATGAGGAGCGGCTGCACCGGGTGGGGGAAATCATCGATCAGTTTCGCCAGCTGCCGGGCGCGCTGATCCCGGTGCTCCACGAAATTCAGGATTTGTATGGCTATCTGCCGGAGGAAGCGCTGCAGATCGTTTCGCGGGAGCTGGGAATGTCGATGGCTGAGATTTACGGGGTGGCGACGTTCTACTCTTTTTTCTCGCTGGAGCCCAAGGGAGAGCATATCATCCGCGTCTGCATGGGGACGGCTTGTTACATTAAGGGCGCGCAAGGGGTGCTGGATCGCTTGAGCCAGGAGCTGAACGTTCCGGTCCAAGGGACGACGGCCGACGGGAAATTCACGCTGGATGCGACCCGGTGTCTGGGGGCTTGCGGTTTAGCGCCGGTCATGACCATTGGGGAGAAAGTGCATGGCCGGCTGACGCCAAACGAGATACCGAAAATACTGAAGCAGATGCGCACACCTGTACAGACGCATTAGAAGGGATGGTGGAACGATGAAAACGTTGTTGGATCTCGAGGGCATTCGAACGTCGCAGCTTAGCCGGCTGGTCCGCCGTAAGCTGGGCAAGGTCGAGGCTGTTGAAGGGGGCGTTGCCGAGCGTTCTGTCATGATTTGCGGCGGCACAGGCTGTACCTCTTCGGACTCGATGTTCATTGCGGAAGCCTTTGAGCAAGCGGTGGCCAGCCAAGGGATTCAGGACAAAATCGAGATTGTCCGGACGGGCTGCTTTGGGCTGTGCGAGCTGGGGCCGGTCGTGATCATTTACCCGGAGGAGGTATTCTACAACCGGGTGAAGGTGAAGGACGTAGCGGAGATCGTCGACAAGCACCTGCTTCAGGGCAAAATCGTCGATCGCCTCGTCTACCGACAGTCGCTGGAGAAGGACGGGCGGATCAAGCCGCTGCATGAGGTCGACTTCTTCCGCAAACAGCAACGGATCGCGCTGCGTAACTGCGGGACGATCGATCCGGAGGACATTGACGAATATATCGCCATGAATGGGTATAAAGCGTTGCATAAGGTCCTGACGACGATGGAGCCGGCGCAGGTTGTCGCCGAGGTGAAGGAAGCAGGCCTTCGCGGACGCGGGGGCGGCGGGTTCCCGACCGGTATTAAGTGGGAGACGGCGGCGAAGCAGCAGACGGGGCCAAAATACATGATTTGCAACGCCGACGAGGGCGACCCGGGCGCGTTTATGGACCGCTCGATCCTGGAGGGCGATCCGCACTCTGTACTGGAAGGCATGGCGATCGCCGGCTACGCCATCGGAGCGAATCACGGCTTCATCTACGTACGGGCGGAATATCCGATCGCCGTGCGCCGGGTGCAGGCGGCGATTAAGCAGGCCCGGGATTACGGGCTGCTGGGCGAGGATTTGTTTGGCACCGGCTTCTCCTTTGATATCAGCGTCCGTCTGGGAGCTGGGGCGTTTGTCTGCGGGGAAGAGACGGCGCTGATGAACTCCGTCGAAGGCAAGCGCGGCATGCCGAACCCGAAACCGCCGTTCCCGGCCGTCAGCGGGTTATGGGGGCAGCCGACGGTGATCAATAATGTGGAGACGCTGGCTAACGTGCCGATCATTATGCTCAAGGGCGCTTCGTGGTATGCGAGCATCGGGACGGAAAAGAGTAAAGGCACCAAGGTCTTCGCCTTGGGCGGCAAAGTCGTCAACACCGGGCTGGTGGAGGTGCCGATGGGGATTACACTGCGCGATGTGATCTACGAAATCGGCGGCGGGATTCCCGGCGGCAAAGCGTTTAAAGCGGTGCAGACCGGGGGGCCGTCCGGCGGCTGCTTAACGAGCGAGCATCTCGATCGGCCGATCGATTACGATACGCTGCTCAGCTTGGGGTCGATGATGGGCTCGGGCGGCATGCTCGTGATGGACGAAGAGACGTGTATGGTCGACGTGGCCCGGTATTACCTCGACTTTACGCGTGACGAATCGTGCGGGAAATGCGCGCCTTGCCGGATCGGGACCAAACGCCTGCTGGAGATTTTGGAGAAAATCACGGAAGGCAAAGGAACGATGGAGGACCTGGAAGCGTTGGAGGAACTATCTGAGCAAATTAAGGCGGCTTCGCTGTGCGGGCTCGGCCAGACGGCGCCGAATCCGGTGCTGTCCACGCTGAAGTATTTTCGCGAGGAATATATCGCCCATGTGGTCGACAAGAAATGTCCTGCCGGCGTTTGCCGCTCGCTGATTACGTACACGATCGATCCGGAGAAATGCCGCGGCTGTACCCTTTGTGCCCGGAAGTGCCCGGCGGAAGCGATCTCGGGCGAGATGAAAGAGCCGCATGTCATCGATCCGCAGCTGTGCATCAAATGCGGAATTTGCTTCGACAGCTGCAAATTTGAAGCGATCTATAAGAGCTGAAGGGGGGAGAGTTCGAGCATGGATACGGTGAAATTATGGATTGACGATATGGAAACGGAAGTGCCGAAGGGAACAACGGTGCTCCAGGCTGCCAGCGGACTAGGCATTCACATTCCTACCCTTTGCCATCTGCAGGGCATGAACCACCCGTCCAGCTGCCGCGTCTGCTTGGTGGAGTCGGGCCCCCGCCTGATCGCTTCGTGCACGCTGGTGGCCGAGGACGGCATGCGGATTCGGACGAATACGCCGCGGGTGCGGAAAGCCCGCAAAACGACGGTTGAGCTGATTCTGTCGGATCACCATCGGGAATGTCTCACCTGCCTGCGCAGCGGAACCTGCGAGCTGCAGGAGGTGGCGAATCAAATTGGGGTGCGCGATGTGCGATATGCGGGAGGCAAGGCGCGGTCGACGGTTGATATCTCGTCGCCGTCGATCGTGCGCGACACTTCAAAATGCCTGCTGTGCGGCCGGTGCGTCTCCGTGTGCAGCGAGGTGCAGACTGTGGGGGCCATCGGGTTCACGAACCGCGGATTCAACACGGTGATTGGGCCGGCTTTGGGGCGGCCGATCGGCGAATCGGTCTGCGTGAACTGCGGGCAGTGCATCATGGCTTGTCCGGTTGGCGCGCTGCAGGAGCGGGAGAATGTGGGCGACGTGTGGCAGGCAATCGCTGACCCGCATAAATTCGTCGTTGTGCAGACGGCTCCGGCGGTGCGCGTCGCCTTGGGCGAGGAGTTCGGGATGCCGATCGGGACGCGGGTGACGGGCAAGATGGTCGCCGCGTTGCGCCGGCTTGGCTTCAACAAGGTGTTTGATACCGATTTTGCCGCCGACTTAACGATTATGGAGGAGGGCACCGAGCTGGTGCATCGCTTGGCCACCGGGGAGAACTTGCCGCTGATGACCTCCTGTTGTCCGGGCTGGGTGAAGTTTGTGGAGCATTTCTTCCCGGATATGATGGAGAATCTGTCGAGCTGCAAATCGCCGCATGAGATGGAAGGGGCGATGATCAAGAGCTATTTCGCCCAAACCATGGGGATCGATCCGGGGAACATTGTGGTGGTGTCGATCATGCCGTGTACGGCGAAGAAGTTTGAGGCACAGCGCGAGGAGCTGGCTCACGAGTCGTTACCGGACGTCGATTACGTGCTGACGACCCGGGAGCTTGCGCGGATGATCAAAGAGGCGGGGATCGATTTTGTGAACTTGAAGGGCGAGACGTTCGACAACCCGTTTGGCGAAGCTTCGGGGGCCGGCGTGATCTTCGGCGCGACCGGCGGGGTGGCCGAAGCGGCGCTTCGCACGGTGTTCGAGCTGGTCGCCGGCGAAGAGCTGGAGACGGTGGAATATACCGCAGTACGCGGAATGGACGGCATGAAGGAGACGACGGTGGAGCTGCCGGACGGCCGGATGATCCGCACGGCGGTGGTTCACGGGCTCGGCAACGCGCGTAAGCTGATGTCGATGATTCAGTCCGGTCAGCGCCAATACGAGTTTATTGAAGTGATGGCTTGTCCGGGCGGTTGTATCTGCGGCGGCGGGCAGCCGATCGTGGGTGCGAGCCTGCGGGATACCCTCGACGTGAAGGCTGCCCGAGCCAAGGCGATTTATGACGAGGACGAAGCGTCTACGGTTCGGAAATCGCACAAGAACCCGTATATCCAGCAAATTTATCGCGAGTTTTTGGAGAAGCCGAACAGCCATAAGAGCCATAAGTATTTGCATACACATTATTTGGTGCGCTCTCGTTATTAGCTTTTTGCCGTTGCGTGTGGGGTATCGGTGTTGCGCTTTGAGCGTTGAGCGTTGAGCGTTGAGTGTTGAGTATTGAGTATTGAGTATTGAGTATTGAGTATTGAGTGTTCATCGTTGAGCGTTAAGTGTTAAGTTGCTTTTGTCCATACAGTCTCGAAGGGGTTCAGAAGTCATTTTGGCATCTCACAGGGAGGGATGGGGATGAGCAGGTCAGATCAAAGGCAGGCAGCGGACTTCATCCGGGATGAGACCATTGTGTCAGCGCTCGCTTACGGGTCGCGGCTAGCCCGCGACCGTAAAAAAGTGCTGGCGATTCTGGAGCGTGCCCGGACCGCCAAAGGCATCAGTGCGGAGGAAGCCGCCGTCCTATTGAACGTGGAGGACGATGTATTGCTGGAGGAGATTTACCATGCGGCACGCGAGGTGAAGGAACGCATTTACGGGAATCGGATCGTCTTGTTTGCTCCTTTATATGTCAGCAACTATTGCGTCAATAACTGCGAGTATTGCGGCTATAAGCTGTCGAATAGGGGCATGGTTCGGCGGCGGTTGAACCGGGAGGAGCTGATCCGAGAAGTCGAGGTGCTGCAGCAACTGGGGCATAAGCGGCTGGCACTGGAGGCCGGGGAGGATCCGGAGCATTGCCCGATCGATTACATTCTTGAATGCATTGAAACGATCTACTCCGTGAAGGTCGACAACGGAAGCATTCGCCGGATTAACGTCAATATCGCAGCGACGACGGTGGAGGATTACCGCAAGCTGGCGAGCGTCGGGATCGGCACGTATATCCTGTTCCAGGAGACGTACCACCGCCCGACCTACAGCCGCATGCACCCCAAAGGGCCAAAACGCGATTACGACTGGCATACGACGGCGATGGACCGCGCGATGCAAGCCGGCATCGACGACGTTGGCGTGGGGGTGTTGTACGGGCTGTATGATCACAAATACGAGACGATCGCCATGCTGATGCATGCCGAGCATCTGGAAGCGACGTATGGCTGCGGGCCACACACGGTTTCCGTCCCTCGCTTGCGGGCGGCGGACGGCGTGGATCTGAACAGCTTCCCGTATCTCGTGAACGATCATGAATTTAAGAAGATCGTGGCCGTGTTACGGCTCGCGGTGCCTTATGCCGGCATGATTCTGTCCACCCGTGAGGACTCGAAATTCCGCGACGAGGTCATCAAGCTGGGGATCTCCCAGATCAGCGCAGGCTCGTGCACCGGCGTTGGCGGTTATACCAACACGTACGGCAGCGAGGGCCAAGCGATCTCAAGCAGCGATACCGCCCAGTTCGAGGTAGGTGACCACCGTTCGCCGCTGGAGATGATCAAGTCGCTGTGCCGGGACGGGTATATACCGAGCTACTGCACCGCTTGTTACCGGGAGGGGCGGACGGGCGACCGTTTCATGCGGCTGGCCAAATCGGGCCAGATCCACAACATCTGTCATCCCAACGCTCTGCTCACTTTGCAGGAGTATTTGCTGGACTACGGGGATGACGAAGCCCGGGAGATGGGAGCCACGCTGATCAAAAACAATCTCCGCCGCATCCCCAAAACCTCCGCCCGCGATGCGACGATCAACCGCCTGCAGCGTCTCAAGGAAGGCGAGCGGGATTTGTACTTCTAGCCCGGGGCCCGCGGAAATCAAAAACCTTCAATGCCACCTTAGCGGGTGGCGTTGAAGGTTTTTTTGGCGCCAATATGCTGATTATTCGGCATCTCGCCCAGTTGCCAACTCCATTCCGCTTGCCACGGTACAGGGTACACTTACTGCGCTCAACCCCCGGCTAGCGCTTTATTTCGCCTGCGGACTCCGGCGTGCGGCGTGTGGCTAACCCATTATTTCGCCTACGGACTCCGGCTAACGCTTGCCAGAGTGCTTATTTGGGCCAAATGAGGGGGATTTCATTTCTAACGCTTGTCAGCGAGCTTATTTGCATCAAATGGCCTCGTTTTGGGTGCGAAACAGGAAAATAAGCTCTCTCATAAGCGTTACATTTTGAAAATCCCCATTTTGGGCCCAATAGCGTTGCTGGCAAGCGTTAGAGGTTCGTTTCGCCGTGGTTGCTCCTCTAGTGTCTCTGCTGTCTCTAGTGTTGTTGCTCTGCTAGTGTCTCTGCTGTCTCTAGTGTTGTTGCTCTGCTAGTGTCTCTGCTGTCTCTAGTGTTGTTACTCAGCGAGTGTCCCTGCTGTCGCTAATGTTGTTACTCAGCGAGTGTCCGTACTGTTAGTTACTGTTGTTATTCCACCAATGTCCGTGCTGTTTGCTACTGTTTTTGTTTTGCCAATCTCTGCTGACACTACTATTGTGCTCTTTCAGTATCTATTGCTGACGCTAATGTTGTTGATCCGTGAGTGTCACTGTTGTCACTATTGACGCTGCCGACGCGAAAGTTACTACTGTGCTTAACTGCGCTTAAATGTGCTTAACTACTCAAACTACCTTAACTGCACCTAACTTCTGCTAACTCTAACTACTCTAACTACTCTAACTACTCCCAACTGCCCTAACACACCTGCGACGTTTAAAGCTCCTGCACACCTTGCTTTTGGAGTAACTATTTCTCTTGCTTTCGCCTGCGGACTCCGGCGTGCGGCTAACGCTTGTCAGAGCGCTTATTTGGGCCAAATGAGGGGGATTTCAATTCTAACACTTGTTAGCGAGCTTATTGGCATCAAATGGCCTCGTTTCGGGGGCGAAACAGGAAAATAAGCTCTCTCATAAGCGTTACATTTTGAAAATCCCCATTTTGGGCCCAATAGCGTTGCTGGTAAGCGTTAGAGGTTCGTTTCGCCTCAACAGCCATCACCGGAGCCGATCAGATCACAGGAGCCGAGTTTCTCTCACTGCGACTGAGACCCCCGAGCCGCCTCATCCCACGCCATCATGGCGGAGGGGAAGAGCTCGATCGCGCGAGGGAACACGCCGTGAAGGTAGGCGATTAGCACGCCGTAGTTGACGATCGGGACGCCGGCCGCTTTGGCTTCGCCGAGGCGGTGCAGCATGGCGCGGCGGTTGAGCATGCAGGCGCCGCAATGCACGATCAGCGCGTAGCGGGACAGGTTCGGCGGGTAGCTGTAGCCGGAGACGTGCTCGATCTGCAGCTGCTTGCCCGTGGTTTGGCGCAGCCAGCGGGGGATTTTGACGGTGCCGATGTCGTCGGACTGCTGATGGTGCGTGCAGGCTTCCGCGATCAGCACGCGGTCGCCGTCCTGCAGGTTCTCCACGGCCCGCGCGCCTCGGACGAGCTCATTTAGGTCGCCTTTATGGCGGGCGAACAGGATGGAGAACGAGGTCAGCGGCACGTCCCGCGGCGTATCGGCGGCGACCTTAAGGAAGACCTGCGAGTCGGTGATGACGAGCCGCGGCTTCGTCCCGAGCCGATCCAGCGTGGCCCGGAGCTCGTGCTCCTTCGTCACAACGGCGATGGCGTCGCTCTCGAGCAGGTCGCGGATCGTCTGCTGCTGCGGCAGGATCAGCCGGCCTTTGGGCGCGGCTTTGTCGATCGGCACGACCAGCACGACCAGATCGCCCGGCGCCACGAGGTCGCCGACGAGCCGGAAGCGCTCCTCCTCGTGCGGAAGCGCCGCGACGATGGCCCGCTTCAGCTCCGGCACGCCGCTCCCGTCCAAAGCGCTGAATGCCACGCATTCCAGGGCAAGCTGGGCCTTCACCTCGGCAAGTACAGCCGCCCTCGCGTCCGTATCCAACAGCGCGTCGACTTTATTCACCACGCCTACGACAGGGATCTTCCGTTGCTTCAGTTCGGCCAACAGCTCCCGATAAAAATCATCGGGACCCGCCAACGCATCAATCACCAACAAGGCGAGGTCGGCGCGGTGGATCAGCTCCCGCGTTTTCTGCTTGCGCTGCTCGCCAAGCTCGCCTTCGTCGTCCAGCCCGGCGGTATCAATCAGCACCACTGGTCCCAGCGGCAGCAGTTCCATCGCTTTGTACACCGGGTCGGTGGTTGTCCCCCTCACCGGCGAGACGACGGCAATCTCCTGCCCCGTTAAAGCGTTCACCACGCTGGACTTCCCCACATTCGTCCGGCCGAAGACGGCGATATGCGTCCGCTCCCCGCGCGGCGTTGCGTTCAGACTCATCTAACCATTCCCCCTCTATTCGCCGGGGATGCCCGGCTTCGTGACCTGCAGCGGATTCAGGATGGCGGCAGCGCGTTCGGCGGTCAGCCAGCCGCCGCTCACAGCGACCTGCTCCACCGACAGCCCCTCGCGCCGGGCGATCCCGGCAATCTCGGCGGCCGCCTCGTAGCCGAGATGCGGGACCAGCGCGGCGGCCAGCACGGTGGAACGCCGCAGATGCTCGCGGCATACGCCCTCGTTGACGGCGATGCCGCGAATGCAGCGCTGCTCGAACAGCGGAACGGCCCGCCCCAGAATCTCCAGCGATTCCAGCAGGGAATCGGCGATCAGCGGGCCGTACGCGTTCAGTTCGAGCTGGCCGCCGGCGGCGGCCCAAGTGGTCGCGGCATCGTTCGCGATCACCCGCATGGCCGCTTGGCCGGCCATTTCCGCCATGACGGGGTTCACCTTCCCCGGCATGATCGACGAGCCGGCCTGGACGGCGGGCAGCGTGTATTCGCCGATGCCCCCGGCGGGGCCGGACGCCAGCAGCCGCAGGTCGCCGGCGATCTTGAACAACGTCACGGCTGCCGCTTTCAGCAGCCCGGACACCTCGACGAAGACGTCCATGTTCTGCGTCCCGTCCATCGGAAATTCGCTGCGCGCTAAGCCCAGCCCGGTCAACTCCTGCAGCGTGTCGGTGACCTGGAAGATGTAAGCCCGGGGCGCGTCCAACCCGGTGCCGATCGCCGTACCGCCGAGATGAATCTCGCGCAGCCGCTCCTCGGCTTTGTACAGCCGCCACCGGTCGCGGGCGACCGCCTTGGCGTAAGCACCAAAGCCCTGGCCGGCCATCATCGGCAGGGCGTCCATCAGCTGCGTGCGTCCGAGCTTCAGCACATCCGCGAATTCCCGCTCCTTCTCCTGCAGCGCCTCCTGCAGGGAGGCATAAGCGTCGCTGAGCGGGCGCAGCAGCCGGATCGCCGCGATTCGAAGCGCGGTGGGGTACACGTCGTTGGTCGATTGACATCGGTTGACGTGGTCCAACGGATGGACAAGCTGGTAGTCGCCTTTTGTCCCTCCCAGCCGTTTAATCGCTAAATTGGCGATCACCTCGTTGACGTTCATATGCGTGGACGTGCCCGCGCCGCCCTGCAGGGCATCAACCACGAATTGATCGACCAAGGCGCCCTCGGCAATCTTGTCGCACGCCCATTCAATCGCTTCCGCGACCTCAGCCGGGATTAGGCCCAGCTTGCCATTGACCCGCGCCGCCGCTTTCTTGACCACGGCGATCGCTTCGATCAGCCGGGGATGGGCTGGACGCCCGCTGACCGGAAAATTCTCCATCGCCCGCGCCGTATGAATGCCGTAATAGACTTCTGCCGGGATCGCTTTGGGGCCTAGCGCGTCGGTCTCCATGCGATATTTTTGATCGGAATCGGGTTCATTCGGAAATTCTTGACGCATTCGGGTTCGCCTCCGACAAATGTCAATCTCTTCCTTTTCATCGTAGTTGAAAGCGACTTCTCGAGACAGTAAAGAAGATCACGTGAAAGGCCGGAAGGAACTTGTTCTAAAGACGATTTTTCGTCCATAAGCTAGGGATAAGAAGGAGGGGTACATGCCATGGTCGAACCAAATAAAGCCAAGCATCAGGAGCTGCATTTGCTAAATCGCAAGCTGTTGGACATTACGGGGGTCCTCAATGTGGAAAGCTTCGACAGCGAGGAGTTTTTGCTTCAAACCGAACTTGGTGCGATGACGATCCGAGGGCATAATTTACATATCAAAAACCTGAACCTGGAGCAGGGACTGGTCAGCATCGAAGGTACGGTAAACTCGCTTTCGTATTTGGATCCGGGGTCCAATTCGTCCAGTAAGGGCCTGCTCGGCAAGCTGTTCCGATGAATTTGGAGACACAATGGGCGACCCTGCTCTGGATGCTGGCATCCGGGGGGATCATGGGCATCGCCTTTGACAGCTATCGCGTCGTCTCGGGACAGCTCCGGTTTCCCCGCTGGAGTGTCCATGCCCTCGATTTGCTCTACTGGTTGGCTGCCGCCTTATTCGTCTTCCGCACGTTGTATCACAGCAACCAGGGGGAACTAAGGTTCTATGTTTTTTTAGGACTTTTTCTAGGTATTTGGATTTATTTTTTGTTCCTTAGTGTTCTCACCGAGCGTTTTGTGTTAATGTTAATGAGGATAGCTAACAAAATTTATCATTTTATCGTACGAACGATTGAGATTTTCATCATCGCTCCGTTACAATGGCTGGTCAAAATGATCCGTGTTCTGCTCGGATTCGTTTGGATTGTGCTGCTGTTCCTAGGCCGGATCACCTTGTTGCCGATCTGGAAGCTGCTCGTATGGGTGCTTACACCTATATGGACAAGGCTTCGGATTCCGCAGGGGGTGGACAAGATTCGGCGTTGGGCGGCTGTGTGGCGAGAGCGTGTTTTGCGTCTATTACGCTGGTTCTACAAAGAATAAGGCTGGGAGGTGCCCTGGTGCGCGAAGTGTCGACAAATCCGAAACCATCGAACAAAACTTCATCCTCCGGAAACGGATCTGCTTTCGCTAAGCGCAGGCTGCGGATCTGGATGGGATTTATGGTCCTGTTTTTAAGCTGGGCCGGATATACGTTCATTTCTCAAGCCGGGGAGATCGGCAGCAAATCGCTAGAGCTGGCGGAACGGCAAGCCGCCAAGGCAGCCAGTGAGCAGAGCTTGAACCAGCTCAAATATGAGATTGACCGTTTGAATGACCCCGAATACATTGGACAAATTGCCATGAAGAAATATGGTCTGTACAAACCGGGTGAAATCCCTGTCCGGGTATCCGAGTCCGAAGCCGGAAATGACTGACCCCATGCGGGTTGACGGGACATCCGTCTGTTGACCTTGTTTCAGTCATTCGGTATAATCAAATCACCGCAGTCAAGATTTCGAGGCCTGGCTGTATATTTTTAAGGGAGGATCATTTTATTTTATGGCAATTGAAGTGGGCACCAAGTTAGAAGGAAAAGTGACAGGCATCACGCATTTCGGAGCATTTGTGGATCTGTCAGGAGGTGTCACGGGTCTCGTTCATATTTCGGAGATCGCCGACAATTACGTGAAAGACGTTAACGATCATCTGAAGATCGGCGATATGGTTACCGTAAAGGTAATCAATGTCGATAAGGACGGCAAGATCGGACTTTCCATCAAGCAGGCTGTTGACAAACCGGCCGAAGCCAGACCGCCTCGTGCACCGAGAACGGACCGGCCAATCGGCGGAGACCGTCCTGGCGGCGGATTTAACCGGGACCGGGGAGGACGCTCTTTCAAGCCCCCAGCCAGCAAATCCTCATTCGAAGACAAAGTTTCTCGTTTCCTGAAGGACAGCGAGGAGCGCATTTCTTCGTTGAAGAAGAATACGGAAGGCAAACGCGGAGGTCGCGGAGCCAAACGAATGTAATCCCTGAAAACTTAATTAATCAAACCCACCGTAGGCGAATCGCTCGCCTGCGGTTTTTTGTTTTGTTTCGCGCTCCAATCTTCACAAGTTGACTTTTGCCTATGCGATAAAGCATGTTTTGTCGCCTCTGGGCTTTTTGCCGACAGGTTCTTACGGTTTTTTACGAGGAGCGCGTTCAAATGGCCGTTGTTCGCAGAACAAGCCCGTGATTCCCCATGCGAACATAGAAACCCCTGATGCGGCTCATCGCTATGGGGGGCCTGTATTCGCGCGGTGTCGGCGTTCCCTCTCAATTTGTCGGAAATTTCTTTTGCACCGGCTCCGGTATCTGACAAACTTTCCGGTTCTAGCCTCCTATAATGGGACATACCTTACTAATTTGGAAAAGGCGGTGCCAGGATGTTGAATAAGTGGAATGTCACCCTGTTTCCAGGGATGAGAAAGGCGAAGGCATGGGACAAGGGAGCGTTGCGGAATATGCTGCTGGGCCAGCCAATCATCCAGCGGGCTGGGCGGCTGTTCGCGGTCAACAAGTGGACCGGACTGCTTCTTGCGATGAGCTTCCTGCTGGGCCGGGCGACGATCTTGGATGAGCTGGCTCCTTTTGCCGTCGCTTTCTTTGCGGTGATTCGATTTATGCGGCGGGATATCGCGTGGTTCGCAGGGGCGGCGATGGTCTGCGGAGCGCTGCTGACGCCGGGTGCGCATCTTCATGCCATGGAAATCGCCGTGGAGCTTTTGATCTTCGCTTTGCTGCAAAAGGGGCTGGAGTCTTTTGAACGGGCAGATCTCTCCTATGCGCCGATTATGGTGTTTACGAGTACGTTCTTCGTTGGGATGTTCGGGGCGGTGATTGGCCCTTCCCTGACTTGGTACGCACTCGCGATGACCGTGATGGATGCACTGCTCAGCTTCGTATTGACGCTTGTCTTCATTCAGGCGGTCCCGGTGTTTACCTACCGGAAGAAGCATTACCAGCTGCGCGGCGAGGAAATTTTATGCCTCGTGATCCTGCTGGCTTCAGTGATGACCGGAACGGTCGGGTGGGAGATTCAAGGGTTATCGGCCGAGCACGTGCTGTCGAGGTACCTGATCCTGCTGTTCGCCTTGGCAGGCGGTGCACCTTTGGGAGCTTCGGTTGGCGTGATCACCGGATTGATCCTCAGCCTTGCAGATACGTCGGCCTTGTATCAAATGAGCTTGCTGGCGTTCTCCGGGATGCTGGCCGGGATGCTTCGGGAAGGGCGCAAAGGGGCGGTCGGATTCGGCATGTTGCTCGGTTCGTCCATTCTGTCCATCTATATCGCCGGCCCGGCGGATGTGATGTCCTCCACTTGGGAGAGTTGCGCCGCAGTTCTGATCTTCCTGCTGACCCCCAAAAAGATGGTCCAAATTATTGCCAAATACGTACCCGGTACGCAGGAGCATGCCAAAACCCAGCATGAGTACGCCAAACGGGTACGCGATATTACGGCTGGCCGGGTGGCGCAGTTCTCCCAAGTCTTCAAGCAGCTGGCGCGAAGCTTCGGACAAGTGTCCAGCACCGGGGAAATCGCTAAGCGCGGCGAGGAGATCGACCATTTTATGAATGCGGTGACCCAGGGCGCTTGCGCTACCTGCTTCCGCAAGAATACGTGCTGGGACGGACGATTCTATCAAACGTACAAGCTGATGACAGAAATGATGACCGCGATCGAGGAGAAGCCGGACATTACTGCGGACGAGTTGCCGGCAAGATGGTTGAAGATGTGCGCGAAGACCGACCAGGTGCTGGATATTATGAAACACGAGTACGATCTGTATCAGCATGATCTGCATTGGAAACGGCAAATCTACGACAGCCGCCGGTTGGTGGCCGAACAGCTCTCGGGGGTCTCGCAGGTGATGGAGGATTTGGCCCGAGAGATCCAACGCGAAGGACAAGCCATGTATAAGCAGGAGGAGCAAATCCGCGAAGCGCTGGAGAAAATGGGCTTGTCCATTCATAGCATCGACATTGTGAGTCTGGACCACGGAAACGTAGAGATCGAAATCGTACATGCGTACACCCGCGGTTTCGATGAATGCCGGAAGATTATTGCTCCGCTGCTGTCAGATATCCTCGGAGAGCATATCGCTGTAATGAATGAAGTCCATCATGGAGGAAAAGAAGGCCTGGCGACCGTCACCTTCGGCTCGGCGAAAGCGTTTGAGATTACGACCGGGGTCGCCGGCACCGCCAAAGGCGGAGACATGCTCTCGGGCGACAGCTTCAGTGCCAAGGAGCTGGGCAACGGCACGTTTGCTGTGGCGATCAGCGACGGGATGGGCAACGGGGAGCGGGCGCGGCTCGAGAGCAGTACGGCGCTGAACATCCTCGAACAGCTGTTGCAATCCGGCATGGAGGAGACGCTGGCGATTAAATCGGTGAACTCGATTCTGATGCTGCGTTCGCCCGATGAGGTGTACGCGACGGTGGATATGGCGCTGATTGATCAATATACGGCGCGGACGACGTTTATGAAGATCGGTTCCTCACCTAGCTTCATCAAGCGAGGTCAGGAGGTGATCCCGGTGACGGCCAGCAACCTGCCGATCGGCATCATCCAGGATATCGAGGTCGATCTGGTGTCCGTTCAGCTCTATCCGGGAGATACGCTGATCATGATGACGGACGGTATCTATGATGCGCCGGGCCCCGCGGTCAACAAGGAGCTGTGGATCAAGCGGCTGATCCAGGAGATCCAGGCCGAGGATCCGCAGGAGATCGCCGATTGTCTGCTGGAGTCCGTCATCCGGTATCAGAAGAACGTCATTCACGATGATATGACCGTGGTTGTGGCAAATATCGACCATCTGCAGCCGGAGTGGGCAACGTTGCATATCCCCGGCATCAGCCGACTGGAGCGGCCGCGCACCGTGAGTTAAACAGAGAGCTTGAGGTGAGAACCTCAGGTTCTTTTTTTGGCGGAAAAATCTTGTTTTTCCTGAACTGGGGGAAAGCGCGTTATAATAGGGGGTGAGAAAGGGGAGTGGAATATTGGATTACCGTGTGGAGGTTACCTTTGAACCCCGGTACGAGCTGCTTAGCAGCCTACATACGATGATATGCCGCAAATCACATAAGAAAATCGACCTGAGCCCGGCATGGGTGAAGGATACGTTAAAACAAATTACGCCGGATTTGAGCTCCCTTCTCAGCGAAATGGAAGTGGACAGCGACTGGAAAACCACGTATTTGCTTGCTTACTTGTGCCCGGACGGGGCGTCGCCTGAGGAGTTTCTGGCGTGGCTGGAGAAGAAGACGCCGGGAGATCTGTATGAGCTGATCGCCGAGTACAGTCAGCAATTTCCGAAGGATATGGGGCAATTCCGCTCCCGTACCTTGACCGTGTTGTCCAGCTGGCATGAGCAATATTTCCGTAAGCTGGAGCCGGAAGTGATCGGCGGGCTGCGTTCCGAAGCTCAGGCGCGTACGGCGGAGCTGGCCAACCAAACCGAGTTGTCGGCGTTTATCGAGGAGACGACGAACGGATTAACGTTTATGCCAAAGGAAGGGCTGGAGAAGCTGGTTCTTGTGCCGCACTATCATTTTCAGCCGATGAATATCATTTATCACTTTGGCCGGATCACGCAGTGTCATTATTCGGCGCGATTCTATCTGGACGACGAAACGGATTTTCCTCCCCATGAATACCGGATGCTCCGGGCGCTCGCCGAGCAGAGCCGACTGAAAATTTTGCGTTATTTGAGCGGCGGTCCCCGAACATTTACGGAGATCGTCCGTCACTTGCAGATTTCCAAGGGGATTACGCATGATCATGTGTCCAAGCTTCGCAGCGGCGGCTTTATCCGTGCCCATATCGATGGGGAAACGATATCCGAATACAGCTTGCGTCCGGAAATGCTGGATGTGATGCACCGGAAATTGGTCGATTATATCGTCAACTAAATCAGTGCCAGCCATGGCAGTCATAAGGATTCCGCACCGTGTGAACGGGGGCGGGGTCTTTTTTTGTGGCATAAATATTAAATTCTCTGAATAAAGAAAAATTATTAAGTTCTCTATTTACAGAACCGCATCCCGATCGTATAATAGGAGCGTTAAAACTCTACTTAACTTATCGGAATTAATGTCTATTGTAAGGTTCCACCTGAAAAAAGACAATTCGGAGGGAGAAAATCATGCAAATGAAGAAAAAACGAGTGACTGCGCTTCTGACCTTATTGTTGTCCGGGGCTTTGGTACTGACGGCCTGCGGCGGGGACGGGGGCAACAATACTACGCAGGGAGCGGATTCGACATCGGCTCAGGCGGGTAATGGCCAAAGCGAGGCTGGTGCGAACAACGCAGGCGCAGAAGCAGGAGGCGCGCTGCAGTTCATTCCGGCCAGCGATATGTCCAAGCTTCCAGCGATAGCCAAAGAGCGCACCGATACGATTATCGTTGGCTTAACCGACCCGAGCGGTGCGTTTACGCCGTACTTCCAGCAGAGCGGATATGACGGCAATGTATCGTCGCTATTATTTACGCCGCTGGTAACGGTGGATGACAATGGGCTGCCGACCCCGGGCCTCGCCGAAAGCTGGGAGGTTTCCGATGATCAGCTGACGTATACGTACCATCTGCGTAAGGACTTGAAGTTCAGCGACGGTTCGCCAATGACTGCAGACGATGTGGCCTTTACCTGGACGTTGCTGCATGACAAAGCTTACGACGGGGACTCCCAAATCCCAACGCTGCATATCGTTGGCGGTGAAGCTTATAAGGAAGGGAAGGCGGACAGCATTTCCGGCATTACCGTGAAAGATCCGCAGACCATCTCGGTGACGCTGGAGCAGCCAAATGCGACCGCCCTGGTGCTGCTTGGCGGCGATATCCTGTCCAAAGCTTATTACGGCAAGGACTACAAGTTCGGCCAGCTCGATTACATTAAGAAGCTGCACGAGAAGCCGGTCGGCAACGGCCCTTATATCCTGGAGAAGTTCATTCCGGGGCAAGAGGTGCGTTATGTCGCCAACCCTTACTACTATGCGGGTAAGCCAAAAACCGAGAAGTTTATCTATAAAACCTCTGAAGGTGACACATGGCAGTACCTGGAGACAGGTGAAGTGGACTACGCTTCCTTCAGCGCCACGACCGAGAACATCGATAAGCTGAAAAGCATGGGCTTCGTCAATATTTTGCCGTATACCCCAAGCACTTATGGTTATCTGCAATTAAATCTCGAACATGAAGCTTTGAAGGATAAGAAAGTTAGACAGGCGCTGACGTATGGATTGGATCGTCAAAGCATTTACGTGGAAGTGAACCAAGGCGCAGGGCAAGTTGCCAACATTCCAGCTTCGCCAATTTCCTGGGCTTACACGGAAGAAGGCATCAACCAATATGCCTATGATCCGGACAAAGCCAATCAACTGCTGGACGAAGCCGGTTGGGTGAAAGGGGCAGACGGCATCCGTGAGAAGGACGGTCAGAAGCTGACCATCCATTACCTTGGTTCCAAGAACGCCCAAACCGACGTCTTTATTGCTGTAGCGACGGAGAACTTCGCTGAAATCGGCGTAAACTTCCAGCCGGAGGTGTTCGCGGACTTTAACGCGCTGGTCTCCAAGGTCGAAGGCGGCGACTACGATATGGCTTCCTTCTCTACTCCAATGCTTGCTGACCCGTCCGACGGCGTACTGCAATTCGTGGATGGAGAGATCAAAGGTTATGACAACCCGAAGGTCAAAGAGTTGTATGACAAAGCACTGAGCACCAGCGACATCGAACAACGTAAAGCCACTTATAAGGAGCTGTTCCAGCTGCTGAACGACGAATTGCCGATTATCTTCACGAACTACAAGAAGACGGTATATGCCTATAACGGCCGCATTCAAAACCTGACGGTCAGTCCGTTTACCGGCCTGTCCTCCAGCTTGCCAAACTGGACGTTGGAATAGAATCTGAATCTTTGAAAAATCAGCCGCTCCCCTCGTGTGCCCTGCATGCGAGGGGATGGCTTGTCTAAGGAGTGCGACGCGATGAGCGCCTATATCACCAAACGATTGATTTATATGGCGGCGATTTTGCTGGCGGCCTCGCTGCTGATCTTTTGCCTGTACGCGCTGACGCCCGGCGACTTCATCAGCGGGAACATCAAGCTGACGCCGGAGCGCAAGGCCGAGCTGCGGGAGATCTACGGCTTGAACAAGCCGGTGCTGGAACGGTACTTCATATGGATGAAGAATGCTTTTCACGGCGACTTTGGCTATTCGTTAGCCCAGCAGAAGCCGGTGCTGGCGTTGTTTAACGACTATATCTGGAACTCGTTCCTGCTGGCGGCGGTATCGACGTTCTTTACCTGGTTTATTGCCGTGATCGTTGGCGTCATCTCGGCTTACAAGCAGTATTCCTGGTTCGATACACTTGTGCTGGTGCTGATCTTTGCTGCGATGTCGCTGCCGTCTTTTTTTATCGGACTATTCCTGATCAAGATTCTCGCGGTCGATTTGAAATGGCTGCCGCCGGGCGGGATGATCACAACGGGGAGCAGTGCCACTGGATTTGCTTACGTAAAAGAGGTTATTCACCATATGACCCTGCCGGTGATCGTAATGACCATTTTGGGCGTCGGTTCGCTGACCCGTTACTTCCGGACCAACATGATCGACGTGATTAAGCAGGATTATATCCGAACGGCTCGCGCCAAAGGGTTGAAGGAAAGCAAGGTGCTGTACCGCCATGCGCTGCGAAACGCGTTGCTTCCGGCGATTACGCTGGTGGGCTTTGAGCTGCCTGCGTTGTTTGGCGGTTCGTTGATCATTGAGAAAATCTTTAACTGGCCGGGGATTGGGCAGTTGTATATGTCCTCTTTTTCTGTTCGGGATTATCCGTTATTGATGGGATTTACGATGCTGATTGCGATCTTGACTGTGATCGGGACGTTGTTATCGGACTTGCTGTACCATATCGCCGACCCGCGTGTCCGGTTGTAATAGGGGGTTAAGCAACCATGAACTCAATTCCAGAACATCTATCGAAGCCGGGCCAAGAGGCTGCCCGTACCGCCGTGTCCAAGAAGCCGTCGCTGTGGCGCCAGTCGCTGCGCCGGCTGCTTCGCAATAAACTGGCCATGTCGGGGCTCGTTGTTGTTGTTTTTATGTTTCTTGCCTGCTTCTTGGGTCCGCTGTTCTCGCCGTATGCGGATAACAAAATTCAGATGTCGATGATGAACAAGCCGCCGAGCTGGCAGCATTGGCTGGGGACCGACAAGCTGGGCCGGGACGTATTAACCCGGGTTCTGCAGGCCGGACGCATTTCGCTGACCGTTGGCTTGGCATCCATGGTGTTGTCCGTCTTCTTGGGCACGCTGCTTGGCGCGATTGCCGGGTATTATCGCGGGATTGTGGACCAAATCATCATGCGGCTTGCCGACTTGCTGTTAACAATTCCTGGTCTACCGCTGCTGTTCATTGCCGGGGCGCTGCTATCGGAGTGGAAGGTGCCGACCGACTACCGCATGTACATCGTGATGATCATGCTCAGTCTGGTGAACTGGCCGGGGCTGGCGCGGATGATCCGCGGGCAGATGCTGAGCCTGCGGGAGCGCGAGTTCATGCAGGCGGCGGAGGTGCTGGGGCTTCGCGACCGGCGCAAGCTGGTCCATCACCTGCTGCCGAATCTCGTGCCGCTGATTATCGTGATTGCCACCCTGAACATCGGCGGGGCGATTCTTAGCGAGTCGGTGCTCAGCTTCTTTGGGCTGGGCGTGATGCCGCCGACGCCGACCTGGGGCAATATGATCGACGCCGCGAACAATTTGATCGACTTCCAGCAGCATCCTTGGCTGTGGATTCCGCCAGGGCTGTCTATTTTTGCCACCGTCATTGCTATCAATTTGTTTGGCGACGGGCTGCGGGACGTGCTGGATCCGAAAATGAACAGGTAGGTGAAGAAGCTTATGTCAACTTTGCTGGAGATAGACCAGCTAAGCACGCATTTTCATACCGAAGAAGGACGTATCAAGGCGGTTGATGAAGTCAGCCTGCGGATCAAGCCGGGGGAAACCGTGTGTATCGTCGGAGAGTCGGGCTGCGGCAAAAGCGTGACGGCGATGTCAATTATGGGCTTGCTGCAAAACGGCCCCGAGGTGGAGATCGGCGGACGAATTCAATTTGGCGATACCGATCTGTTGTCTTTAGATAAACATCATCTTCGCGCCATTCGCGGACATGAGATCGCGATGATTTTTCAGGAGCCGATGTCTTCGCTGAACCCGGTGCTGACGATCGGAGAGCAGTTAATCGAGCCGATGGTGCTTCACTTGAAGCTGAGCAAGAAGGAAGCTCGCCAGCGGGCCCTCGAGCTGATTGAACAGGTTGGGATCTCTCGGCCGGAGCAGATTATGAAGAGTTACCCGCATGAGCTGAGCGGCGGGATGCTGCAGCGGATTATGATTGCGATCGCCATCTCCTGCCGGCCGAAGCTGCTGATTGCGGACGAACCAACGACGGCGCTCGACGTAACGATCCAAGCCCAAATCCTCGATATGCTGCGGCAAATTAAGGCGGAATCCGACATGTCGATTCTGCTGATCACCCATGATCTTGGTGTCGTCGCAGAAATGGCTGATTACGTGGTCGTGATGTATGCTGGCAAAGTGGTTGAGGAAGGGGAAGTGACCGCGCTGTTCGAATCGCCGAAGCACCCTTACACGCAAGGGTTGTTGAAGTCGAAGCCGGTGCTCGGACAGCGTCAGGATGAGCTGTTTTCCATTCCGGGCCAAGTGCCAAATTTGCTGGAATTGCAGCCTTCTTGTTATTTTCAGGACCGCTGCGCGCACTGCATGGACATTTGCCGCACGAAGGAGCCGGCATTGAAATCGCTTGGAGGCGGCCAGAAAGCCGCTTGCTGGTTGTATGAGGAGGAGAAACGCCATGGGTGAGCCGCTGCTGACAGTACGGCATTTGAAAAAGTATTTTCCGATTAAGACAGGGCTCCTGCAGCGGACAACCGGACAGGTGAAGGCCGTGGACGACATCAGCTTCACCATTCAGCCCGGGGAAACCTTCGGCCTGGTGGGTGAATCGGGCAGCGGGAAGAGTACGGTCGGCCGCAGCATCGTTCGTTTGACAGAGAAGACGGACGGCGACATTCTGTTTAAAGGCACAGATCTTTACTCGCTAGCGGATGAAGAGCTGCGCCGGTTGAGACCGAAGCTGCAGATGATTTTCCAGGACCCCTACGGTTCCTTGAATCCCCGGATTCGGGTTGGCGACGCAATCGGCGAAGCTTTGCTCGACCACGGGTTGCTGCCGAAGGCGGAGATCCGCGACCGGGTGCTGGAGGTGCTGGCTTCCTGCGGGCTGTCCTCTTATCATATCGATCGTTATCCGCACGAGTTCTCCGGCGGGCAACGCCAACGGATCGGAATCGCTCGCGCGCTGATTCTGAACCCCGAACTGATGATTGCCGATGAACCGGTGTCTGCGCTGGACGTATCGATCCAAGCGCAAATCATCAACCTGTTCCGTAAGCTGCAGGAGACTCGCGGGTTAACGTATTTGTTTATCTCGCATGACTTGAGTGTCGTGGAGCATCTGTGCACGCAGGTTGGGGTGATGTATTTGGGCGGAATGGTTGAAATGGCCTCGCGGGATGAGTTGTTCCGCCATCCGTTGCATCCCTATACTAAGGCGCTTCTGTCTGCCGTGCCGCTGCCAATCCCGCGCATGAAGCGGGAGCGGATTATTTTGAAGGGCGATATTCCGAGTCCGGCGAACCCGCCTTCCGGCTGCAAATTCCATACCAGATGCCCGTTTGCTACGGCAGAGTGCAAGCAGCGGGTGCCGGAATTCCGCGACGTGGGCGGAGGGCATTTTGTGGCGTGCCATTTGGTATAGTTTGAGATAGACTAGTATGAGTTAGTTATATGGGTAGGGAGGTCATGCTTTTGACAGCACCAAAAGCCAGCTTGCCGCAGCTCTATGCGCTGCGATTGGAGATGATTCGGGCGAAGGGCATCCAAGGCGCGGAGCTCGTGGAGCTGCTGGAGCGCAAGGATGCCGCTGAATTGCAGCAGCGAGTTAATCCGGAGCTGCAGTGGGACGGATTTGTGGAATACCTCCAGGAGCATTTGGATGAGGTCAAGCAAGCTCTATCGGAAGGCTACCGGTTTAAGTTCATGACAGTGGGCGGACTGCGGAGCTTGCTGGAGATCAAATTCGGGCTGCGGGCGGAGCAGGATTATGTTTTTGACAACAACCGCTTTGCCGGCGTAAGGCTACATCGGGAAGACTATCAACAACTCAGAGCCCTGGCTCCTGACTATTGGGAGATCCTGATGGATAAGGAGGACCCGGATACGGGGATTCTCGAAATGCGCATTGTGCATAAATATGCAGATAATTCTGGATTCTATCGAACTTAAGGCGACTGTCTTAGGTTCCTTTCTTTTTTATAAGGAAGTGATGGCCTCGGGCCGGGTCTTTCTTCGCGCAGCTGGTTTGAATTCTATCCTAGCTGGAAATGATAGATACGAGAATGTTGAACTCTATCTATTTGAAAGGCGGGATGATGAGATGAAACAGATTATGTTGATTACGGACGGGTGTTCCAATGTCGGGGAAAGTCCGGTGATGGCTGCGGCGCTGGCAAGGCAGGAAGGAATCACCGTAAATGTGGTGGGGATTGTCGATTACGGTACGATTGGCGAGCTGGGGAGTCTGGAGATCGCTGAAATCGCCAAGGCCGGCGGCGGGATGAGCCGGATTGTCGGAACCGAGAACCTGGCGCAGACGATGCAGATGATGACGCGAAAAACGGTCGTCCAGACGATTCAACAGGCGGTTCATAAAGAGATCCGGCAGATCCTAGGCGATCAGACGGTTAGTGACTTGCCGCCAGAGCAGCGCTCGCAGGTCGTCGAGGTGATCGACGAGCTGAGCGAGAACAGCTCGCTGCAGGTGGCGCTTCTCATTGATGCCAGCGCCAGCATGAAGCCGAAGCTCCGGGCCGTGGAGGAAGCGATTCGGGATATGATGTTGAGCTTGAGCTCGCGGAAAGGGGAGAGCCAGCTGGCCGTCTTCCATTTTCCCGGCTCGCACAGCGGAGAGGATGCCGTCCTGGATGTGGAATGGACCAGCGATCTGGGGTCTGCCCGTTCCATCTTCCAACGCCTCGTCATGAGAGGGGCAACGCCAACCGGACCTGCGCTTCTGAAGGTGATGGATTTTATGCGATATGGTACACTGAATGAACATGGTAAGTCTTGGCGTGAGAAGACGGAGGGACAAGATGGAATCCTCGGCGACTACGTCGTCTAAAATTCCCCTGCCGCAGGGAACACGGATTATCGGACGCTGGAACGGCGGTCGGTATGTGATCCAGCGTTTGCTCGGGCAAGGGGCTAACGGCGTTGTATTCCTGGTGAAACGGGAGAAAAACGGAAAATTATACGCTCTGAAGCTGGGCTTCGATACGCTGGATATTCAATCGGAAATCAATGTGCTGAAAGCGCTGCAGCGTCAAGGCCGGCGGCGGGGTGCGGCGGAACGGGATCTCAATTACCTGGTGGAGGTGGACGACTTCACTTACCAGGGAAGGGAGATTCCTTTCTACGTTATGCGCTATGTGCAAGGGGAGCCGCTGCGCGCCTTTTTGGCCCGGCGGGGGCCGCGCTGGCTGGACGTGGCTGGCCTTCAGCTGCTGCAACAGCTCGGACGGCTGCACCATTCCGGCTGGGTGTTTGGTGACCTTAAGCCGGAGAACGTGCTCGTAGGGGCTTATGGCGAAGTCGAGCTGATCGATTACGGCGGAGTAACAAGTGAAGGGCACAGCGTAAAGCAGTTTACGGAGTGGTACGACCGCGGTTTCTGGGGGGCGGGAAGCCGTACAGCAGATCCTGCGTATGACTGGTTCTCCTTCGCGGTTGTCTGCATTCATTTGCTTGCTGAGAGTGCGTTAAAGAAAGCGGCGACTCAGCTGCCGCAAACGCGCAGCCGCAGCGATCTTATCGCCATCGTCGACGGGTATGAGACGTTGGCGCCGTACCGCGCCTGGTTGAAGCGGGCTCTCCATGGGGAGTTCCGGGATACGGCGGAAGCGTGCCGGTTGTGGAAGGAGATGGTCACCCGCCGTTTCACTCCGCGGCGCCGGACGCGGTCTGCGACCCCGGGATGGATCGTCGGGGCGTTTGCGGTATCGCTGACGTTGCTTGCCTGTGCGCTTTATTTGACTTTTAGGTTTTAGGCGGTGGGCTTCCGAAGCTAACGGACACCAGAGACGCTATTCGCTTGCGATTGGACTTCCTCCGATTCTAACGGACTGAGGAGACCTTATTTCGGATAACAGCGGCAATCTGGTCCATTAAAAGGCCACTTAAGGTCACTGGGGTCCGTTAGATTGGGAAATTGCCGGGAAATGGGCAAATAGAGTCCTTCCAGTCCGTTACGTTTACGAACTCATTTTTGAGGGAAGGGAGAGGGGGTATCCGATGAAAGAAACCACACTGTACCGATTAACGGAGCAGGTTCGCCGTTTTGGCAGGCAGGAACAGTTATGGTTGCCCGGAGATGTTATCGTTGTGGCGGTGTCCGGCGGGGTCGATTCTACGGTGCTGCTGCATATAATGAAGGAAATCGCCGGGGACAAGGCGCTGGGACTCCAACTGATCTGCGCGCACCTGCATCACGGCTTACGCGGCGACGAGGCGGATCGGGATGCGGAATTTGTCCGTGAGCTCGCCGAGCGGCTTGGTATCCCCTTTGAATTGGGGTACGCGGATGTGCGTGCTTATATGAAGGAAACGGGGCAAAGCCTGGAGCTGGCGGCTCGGGAGAAGCGGTACGAATATTTGCATCAGGTGGCCGAGCGTTATGGGGCATCGTCCATCGCGCTTGCCCATCATGCCGATGACCAGGCCGAGACGGTGCTGATGCGGCTGCTGCGGGGCAGCGGGCCCTCCGGATTAGCCGGAATGCGACCCAAACGCCGCGAAAAAAATGTGGAACTTATCCGCCCCTTGCTCCGTATATACAAGACGGATTTGCTCCAGGCGTGCCGCGAATCCGGGCTGGCTTACGTCGAAGACAGCAGCAACCTGGATAAAGAGATGACGCGAAATTCGATTCGGCTGGATGTGTTGCCATTTTTAGGGCAATATAATGGTCAGTTGCCGGAATCGCTGAACCGGTTGGCGGTGCTGACTGCAGCAGAAGACGATTACCTGCATCAGGAAGCGATGAGGTTGTACGCTGAGCTTGTGCGGACGGAGGACGGGATTCTCTCGTTTGAAGCCCCTCTTTTCTCCGGTTTACATGTTGCTTTACAACGGAGGTTGATTAAACTAATATTAAATTATCTGCCTTTAAGTACGGAGGATCGCGATTTTGTCAAGGTCGAGGCAATTCGTCAAGGGACGATTCAAGATCGGCCCACGACGTGGAGCTTAGATCTCGGCGGCGGCGTCAAGTGCGTACGCGAATATGACAGGATACGCTTTATCCCCCCGGCAGTAGAAAGTCGGATTCCTCATTATACATATTTGGTGGAACAATTTCCGGCAGAGGTGCCGATCGAGGGCCTGAGCCAGAGCTTGCGAATCACGCGGTATGGCGCCGGCAGGGAGCTTCACGTTAAGGCAGAAGGAAATAACGAAGCGAAATTTGATGCGGATGAGCTGGTCTATCCGCTTACCGTGCGTTCCCGATTACCGGGAGACGTGATGAAAGTTATGGGATTAAACGGCAGCAAAAAGGTAAAAGATATTTTCATCGATGCGAAAATACCGCCATCCCTCCGCTCCCGCATCCCGATGGTCACGGATGCCGCAGGCCGGATCCTGTGGATTCCCGGCGTTCGCCGTTCCGCAGTTGCTGCGGTGAACCCGCGCACGACCACTGTTGTGCATATGGTTCTAACGCCGCGTCCAGATCCGGGGCGCACACCTTGAGGATTAGCGAAAGATCGGCATTCATAGAATAACGTAGGAGGTTCACTCATTTTGCTAAACGATATCCAGGAAATTTTGATTACGCGGGAACAAATTCAAGAGAAGGTTGCTGAGTTGGGCAAACAGCTGAGTGCGGAATACGAAGGGCGTAACCCGCTCGTGATCTGTATCTTGAAAGGCGCTTTTATTTTTATGGCCGATCTGGTGAAGGAAATTACGGTACCGATCGAGCTCGACTTTATGGCTGTCTCCAGTTATGGAGCGGGAACCCGTTCTTCCGGGGAAGTGAAGATCATCAAGGATTTGGATACCTCCGTGGAAGGCCGCGATATCTTGATCGTGGAGGACATTATCGATAGCGGGCTGACGCTCAGCTATTTGATTGATGTGCTTGAACGGCGCAAGGTCAAATCGGTTAAAATCGTTACGCTGTTTGACAAACCGGCGCGGCGTACGGTGGATTTGCAAGCGGACCTGTCAGGGTTCGTTCTTCCGGACGCTTTCGTTGTCGGATACGGTCTGGATTATGCCGAGAAATACCGTAACCTCCCATTCATCGGAGTTCTGAAGCCGGAGATTTACACCAGTTGATTTCGTCGTCCGCTTGGACGAAGGACCACCCTTGCCGGAATTTTGAAATGGCGAGATTGGCTATGGTAAAATAACTTAAGGTCTTGAGAGGAGGTAGGGGATGAATCGGTTCATCCGGAATTCTGGTTTTTATTTAATACTTTTCTTAGTCGTGGTGGGCATCGTCCAATTCCTCAATGGCGGACAAGAAGCAACCGTCACCCCTAAGTATTCGGACTTACGTCAGGAACTGAAGGATAATAATGTTGCTGATCTAACCGTTAAATTTGACGGTTACGCTTATCTGGTAACCGGTAAGTATAAGGAAGCTGTCGGAAACGACAAGACGAAGAATTTCTCTTTGTATGTGCCTTTTGACGAGAATGTCGTTAAAGAGATCATCGCATACAGCGAACAGAACGGTTTTAGTTTAGAATGGAAGAAGATGCAGGGCGAAAGCATCTGGCTCACCTTCCTAACTTCGATCGTTCCGCTGGCGATCATGTTCATTCTGTTCTTCTTCTTGTTTAATCAAGCGCAGGGCGGCGGCGGCAAAGTGATGAACTTCGGCAAGAGCCGGGCGCGCCTCTATAATGAAGAGAAGAAGAAAGTTACGTTTGAGGATGTCGCAGGTGCCGATGAAGAGAAGCAGGAGCTTGTCGAAGTCGTTGAGTTTCTGAAAGATCCGCGGAAGTTCTCGGCCGTGGGGGCAAGAATTCCGAAAGGCGTTCTGCTTGTAGGCCCTCCGGGTACCGGTAAAACCTTGCTTGCCCGCGCTGTTGCCGGTGAAGCAGGGGTTCCGTTCTTCAGCATTTCCGGTTCTGACTTCGTGGAAATGTTCGTTGGGGTCGGCGCTTCCCGCGTGCGGGATTTGTTCGAGAACGCGAAGAAGAATGCGCCTTGTATCATCTTTATCGATGAAATTGACGCCGTAGGTCGTCAGCGGGGCGCTGGACTTGGCGGCGGTCATGATGAACGCGAACAAACGCTTAACCAATTGCTCGTAGAAATGGACGGCTTCAGCGGCAACGAGGGCATTATCATCATCGCTGCGACGAACCGTGCAGATATTCTGGACCCAGCCTTGCTGCGTCCGGGACGTTTTGACCGTCAAATCACGGTGGACCGTCCGGATGTGAAGGGCCGCGAAGCGGTCTTGAAAGTGCATGCGCGCAACAAGCCGCTGACTAAAGACGTCAAGTTGGACGTGATCGCGAAGCGTACGACGGGCTTTACCGGCGCTGACCTGGAGAACCTGCTGAACGAAGCGGCCCTCCTGGCAGCACGGCGGAACCGCAAAGATATTTCCATGACGGAAGTAGACGAAGCGATCGACCGCGTTATTGTCGGTACTGAGAAACGCAGCCGCGTTATCAGCGACCGCGAGAAGCGCATCGTGGCTTACCACGAAGCGGGCCATACGATTGTGGGTTACTTCTTGGAGCATGCCGACATGGTGCACAAGGTAACGATCATTCCACGCGGCCGCGCCGGCGGGTATGTCATTATGTTACCGAAGGAAGACCGTATGCTGGCCACGAAGAACGAGCTGCTGGATCGGGTAACCGGTCTGCTTGGCGGCCGCGTATCCGAGGAGCTGTTTATCGGCGAGATCGGAACCGGCGCATACAGCGACTTCCAGCAAGCGACCAACATCGTGCGCAGCATGATCATTGAATACGGGATGAGCGAGAAGCTCGGTCCGATGCAGTTCGGCACATCGCAAGGCCAAGTGTTCCTGGGCCGCGATATCGGGCACGAGCAGAACTACAGTGATCAAATCGCTTACGAGATCGATCAGGAAATGCAGCGGTTCATCAACGAATGTTATGAACGTTGTAAGCAGCTGCTGACCGAGCACGCCAAGGAAGTTCACCTCATTGCGGAAACGCTGCTTGAAGTGGAAACCTTGGAGCTCGAGCAAATCAAGTCGCTGATCGAAACCGGTACGCTGGACGGCTTGAAGAAAGACGGCCAAGATGGCGGCAGCGGTTCCTCCGAGCCGGGTGAGCCGTCGATCGACAGCGTGGGTGACGTTCGCGTTCGCATTCAAGGCAAAACCGAGGATTCGGCGCCTGCTGCTCCGGTCGGGGATATCCCAAATGACGTTCCGGGCGGCACCGCCAGCGATCGGACGAACGATCCGGTTGTTGACGCACCGCAAGGTACCGTCAGCGATACGCCTGGTCAAGCCGATTCGGCGGACGAAGGCAAGGATCCAAACAATGGTGGCAGCACGCCAACCGTGTAACCATACCAGCAAAGACCTAATCCGGGAAACCTCAAGTTTCCCGGATTTTTTTAGATATCAGAAAGTATAAACTTCGGGGGATCGGCATCCTGATATCGCAAGGAAAACTTCCGCTAAACGCGGTCTGGCTACATTGAATGTACGTCGATAGACGTTTTTCTTACGTTCAGATGTATGCGAAAAATCGAATACAGTTTGGCGGATCTGGTGATTTTAACGGAATCTATATGAAATTTCGTATATATTTGCACCATAAGCTGAGGTATACCTAAATTCTGTATGAAAAACCGAATAGAATCCGGGAATATTGGCGTAAGCCGTATTTTGTATACGAAAAATCGAATACATTGATGGGGACGAGAAATCAAAGGTCTTTTTCTTAAAATTTTAGTTATTCCTGAACGCGCGTATCCCCTCGTTAATCCTTATTTTTCCTGCATTATCAAAGGCTATTGGGGCTATACGCACCCGGACGGCGCATTGACAGTGCCTTTCACCTTGTGTAAATTAGTTGGTAAACACCGTGTGAAATTTAATACGTTCTTGCCGTTTCACGCAGGATTGTCATACAACGCAGCAAGAATCCCGGACGACGCGAAGAGATAGAGAGCCAGGATGGGGTTAATACAGCAACAGACGATACATGAGCTTATGGGGGAGGAATTCAAGTGGAGGCTCTAGCGCTTGAGCGTAAAGCCGAAATGAACCGCGAATTGCGGGAAAGACTGGTTCAGCTCAAGAAAGAACGCAATGCCATCATACTGGCGCATTATTATCAGCGGGATGAAATTCAAGAGGTAGCGGATTTCCGGGGCGATTCTTTTTTGCTCGCTCAGAAGGCCGCTTCGACGGATGCGGATACGATCGTGTTCTGCGGCGTGCATTTCATGGGCGAAAGCGCTAAGATTTTGGCGCCGAACAAGACGGTGCTTATTCCTGACGAACGTGCGGGCTGCCCAATGGCCGATATGGTGAACGTCGAAGGCTTGCGCAAGCTAAAGGCTCAACACCCGAACGCCAAAGTGGTGACCTATATTAACTCTTCCGCAGAAATTAAAGCGGAAACGGACATCTGCTGCACCTCCTCCAATGCGGTGAAGGTAATTAACTCCGTGGATGCGGACGAAATTATCTGGGTGCCGGATAAGAACCTTGGCCATTACGTGCAGCAACATACTGACAAGAAGCTGATTATTTGGGAAGGCTACTGCAACACGCATGATATGCTGACCGTGAAAGACGTCGTTGAGATGAAAGCGAAATATCCCAACGCCGAGTTTGTCGTGCATCCGGAATGCCGTCCGGAAGTGGTGGCGATGGGCGATTTCGTGGGAAGCACCACGGCGATCATCGATTACTGCAAAAATTCCTCCGCGAAGGAGTTTATCGTGGGCACGGAGGATGGAACGGGGTATCAGCTGCGTAAAGACAGCCCGGACAAAACGTTCCATTTTGCCACGAAATATCTGGTATGCCCGAACATGAAAGTCAATAACCTGAAGAAACTGGTGAAATGCCTGGAAACGATGCAACCGCAAATTTACGTACCACCCGTCGTTGCCGACAAAGCCAGATTATCCTTAGAGCGCATGTTACAAGTTAAGTAGCATGCGCTACTCTCTTGTTCAAGATAGGTGACGAACGTGATTCCACAATATTTGGTTGATTTTGAGGCAAGCCGATTGACGGTCGTGGATACGGATGTGATTGTGATCGGTTCGGGGATTGCTGGTCTTTTTACCGCTATCAAAGCAAGTGAAAAGAATCGCGTAATCCTAGTCACGAAGAAATCCATGCTGGAAAGCAATACCCGGTATGCGCAGGGCGGGATTGCCGCCGTGATCTCTGAGGACGATTCCCCGGCCTATCACCGTCAGGATACGCTGCTGGCCGGCGCGGGATTATGCTCCTCCAAAGCGGTTGACATTCTCGTAAATGAAGGGCCGGAAGGCGTCAGAGAACTGATGAAGCTGGGCACGGCCTTTGATCTGGAAAACGGGGAGCTGGCTCTGACGAAAGAGGGAGCGCATAGCCATCGCCGCATCTTGCATGCGCATGGGGACGCGACGGGGTATGAGATCGTGCGAGCCCTGTCCGAGCAGGCGGACGCCCATCCTAACATCGAGGTTTGGGACAATCATTATGTGATCGATTTGATTACGGAGGAGAACGAATGCCTGGGGGCGCTTGTGCAGCGGCCTGACGGGCAGCGTGTGTTCTTGCGCGGAAATGCTACGATTTTATGCTCCGGCGGAGCCGGGCAGCTGTACCGCTATACGACCAATCCCGAGGTAGCCACGGGGGACGGTGTTGCTATCGCTTACCGGGCAGGAGCGGTGCTGCGTGATATGGAGTTTATTCAATTTCATCCCACTTCGTTATGTTACCCGGGCGCCCCGCGGTTTCTCATTTCCGAGGCAGTTCGCGGCGAAGGGGCCGTGCTGCGGAATATTAAAGGCGAGCGGTTCATGAGCAAATACCATGAGCTGCTGGAGCTGGCGCCGCGGGATATCGTAGCGCGGGCGATCGTGAGCGAGATGGAAGCGGCGGGGGCAAGTATCGTTTATCTCGATATCACGCATGAAGATCCGGAGAAGATCAAGGCCCGTTTTCCAACGATTTACGAAACCTGCCTGCGTTATGGGCTCGATTTAACAAGTGACTGGATTCCGGTCGCTCCGGCAGCGCATTATATGATGGGAGGCGTTCGCGTCAACCATTATGGCGAGACGAGCGTGCAACGGTTGTTCGCCTGCGGTGAGGTTTCGTCGACCGGCGTACACGGCGCCAATCGGCTCGCCAGCAACTCGTTGTCGGAAGCGATTGTGTTCGGCCGCCGGATTATCCAGCGGATTCAGGAGCTGCCGCCGCGCACTCGAACGGGCGAGACGGTTGCTTACCATGGCGGCCGCATGGCGCCTGCTCCGTTCTCTCTGGTGGAACGCCGCCTCGACCTGCAGAAGACGATGGTGCGCCGCATTGGCCTGCGCCGCACGGCAGAGGGGCTTGCCAAGGGCATCGAGGAGCTGGAGAATCACAAGGCGATTTTTAGTCAGGCGCTGCATACCCGTGACCAATGGGAGTATGCCAATATGTTGACCTGCGCGCTACTGCTGGCCAAAGCGGCGCTGGCCCGCGAGGAGAGCCGGGGCGGACATTACCGCGAGGACTTCCCGGAACGCAATGACGCGAAGTGGCGCAAGCATTTGTTGTGGCAGCGGGATCAAGGAATGTTGGAGGAAATTAGCGATGATGTTTAATGGATATCATGAAGGGCTCGTGGAGTCCATCCGCGGCTGGCTGAAGGAGGACGTAGGCTCCGGGGACGTGACGACCGCCGTCACGATCCCTGCCGGCCATGAATCCAAAGGGATCATTCACGCCAAGCAGGGCGGCATCGTTGCCGGAATGCCGGTGGCTCAGCTCGTCTTTGAGATCGTGGACCCGAGCCTGACGTTTACGCCGCACGTGAAGGACGGCGAACGCATCGAGAAAGGTACGATTCTGGCTGAAGTCGAAGGAAGCACGCATAGCATATTAATCGGGGAGCGGTTAGCGCTGAATTTGCTGCAGCGTCTGTCCGGTATCGCTACGCGGACGAACATGTTCGTCGAGGCGCTTGGCGGCCTGCCAACCCGCTTGGTGGACACGCGCAAGACGACGCCGGGACATCGGATGCTGGAGAAGTATGCTGTCCGCACCGGCGGAGGTTCGAATCACCGCTTCGGGTTGTATGACGCGGTGATGATCAAGGATAATCATATCAAAGGGGCCGGGGGGATCACCCAAGCGGTCAGCCGCGCCCGCGCTCAGATTCCGCACACGATGACCATTGAGGTGGAGACGGAAAACCTGGAGCAGGTCGAGGAAGCGCTGCAAGCTGGAGCGGATATCATTATGCTTGACAACATGGCGCCCGATCTGATGAAGGAAGCGGTGCGCCGAATCAAGGCGAAAGCGCCGCATGTGACGGTGGAAGCGTCGGGCAACGTGTCGCTGGAAACGATCCGCGGCATTGCTGAGAGCGGCGTAGACGTCATTTCCGTGGGACGGTTGACGTATTCTTTTGAAAGCCTGGATATCAGTTTGGACCTGAACGGCAAAAAGGAGGCTTAACAGGCGCATGTTCCTTGTAGTCGATGTAGGCAATACGAATATCGTGCTGGGGATTTACCGGGGCAAGGAATTGCTCCATCATTTCCGCATCAGCACGAACCGTCAAGCCACGGTGGACGAGTACGGCGTATTGATCCATAATCTGTTTGATATGGTGGGCATCCGGGCAAGTGAGATGGAAGGCGTGATCATCTCTTCGGTTGTTCCGCCGTTAATGCACGTGCTGGAAGAGCTGTGCGATAAATATTTGCATCACAAGCCGCTGGTCGTGGGTCCGGGCATCAAAACCGGGCTAAACCTGCGCTACGAAAATCCACGCGAGGTTGGTGCCGACCGGATCGTCAACGCGGTGGCTGCCATCGAGAAATACGGCGGGCCGCTGGTGGTTGTTGACTTCGGCACAGCCACTACGTTTGACTGTATCGATGCTGCGGGCAATTACCTTGGCGGCGCGATTGTGCCGGGGATCGGCATCTCGACCGAAGCGTTGTATCAGCGCGCTTCCAAACTGCCGCGTATCGAGCTGGAGAAGCCGAAGAAGGTGATCGGCCGCAACACGGTGCATGCGATGCAGGCGGGGATTATTTTTGGCTATGCCGGCCAGGTTGATGGCATTGTTGAGCGGATTGCCCGGGAGATGGGCGCGAAACCAAAGGTTATTGCCACCGGAGGGTTAGCCGAGCTGATCGCCAGCGAAACGCGCACCATCGAGGAGGTTAACTCGCAATTGACTTTGGAGGGCCTTCGAATTATTTACGAGCGCAATCAATAATGCGGATAATAGATCATGGGAAGAATAAGGGTTTGATTGACCTTTAAGGGATGAAAGGAGGTCCTTCGCAACATGGACCAAAACAATAAGCAAGACCGGTTAATCCGCGGGATCGCCATGGGCGGGAAAGTGCGCGCCTTCGCGGTGCGGACGACCCAGCTGGTGGAGGAACTGCGCCGCCGGCATGATACCTATCCGACGGCAACCGCAGCTTTGGGGCGGACGGTGACCGCTGCTGCCATGATGGGTGCGATGCTCAAGGGCGAGGATAAGCTGACCGTTCAGGTGAAGGGCGACGGACCGATCGGACAAATCATTGCCGATGCGAACGCCAAGGGCGAAGTGCGCGGCTACGTCAAGAACCCGCATGTCCATTTGCCAAGCAACAGCCAAGGGAAACTGGACGTGCGCGGGGCAGTCGGCACCGAAGGGTTTATCCATGTCACGAAGGATTTGGGGCTCAAGGAGCCTTATCGCGGGAGCGTACCGCTGATTTCCGGTGAACTGGGCGAGGATTTCACCTATTATTTTGCCGTATCGGAGCAAACTCCATCCGCTGTTGGACTCGGTGTCTTGGTGGACGTGGATAACTCGGTGATCGTGGCCGGCGGCTTTATCATTCAACTGCTGCCAGGCTTAAGCGATTCGGAGATTGATTCGATCGAAAAGGCTATTGGACAGCTTCCGCCGGTTACGGCTTTGCTTGACCAAGGGCTGGAGCTGGACGAAATGCTTCGTTGGATTGTGAAGGATGTGCAGGTTCTGGAGGAGATGGACATCGTATTCTCCTGCAACTGTTCCCGGGAACGGGTTGAACGCACGTTGATCAGCTTGGGCAAGCAGGAGCTGGAGGAGCTGCGGGATGAAGGAAAAAAGACGGAGGTTGTGTGCGATTTCTGCAATGAGCCGTACTTGTTTACGCCGGAGGAAATCGACCAGTTGATCGCCAAAACCGAGAAATAAGATTGCCAAGAGAAAAATATATACTGGGAGCCTGTATCCCTTAACCCGCTGGGTAGGTCCAAGATACTTTGCGATCGGGGGGCAAAAGTCCCTTGAAAGCAAAGTATTTTTTGTGACTTTTCTTGACAACTCCGATCGGCGTTGTTAAGATTATAATTAGAAAACCAACTTATTTACTCGGAAATAAATGAAAGTCGATGAATCGTGCATCCTAAATTATGTCAGCTTTCATTTGTGGGCAGCCAGATCGACTTGGTTATTTTTATCCAAAGGGAGGATATTTGATATGGCAAAAGTCGTGAACAATGTTACGGAATTGATCGGAGATACGCCGCTGGTCCGTTTGAACCGGGTTGTACCGGAGGACAGCGCCGAAATCTACGTGAAGCTGGAATACCAAAACCCAGGCTCCAGCGTGAAGGACCGGATTGCGATCAGCATTGTAGAAGAAGCAGAAAAAGCCGGCAAGCTGAAACCAGGCGGCACGATTATCGAAGCAACCAGCGGTAACACAGGGATTGGCCTCGCGATGGTGGCGGCAGCCAAAGGCTATAAAGCCGTAATCGTCATGCCGGAAACGATGAGCTTGGAACGCCGCAACTTGCTGCGCGCTTATGGGGCAGAGCTTGTCCTCACGCCGGGGGCTGAAGGTATGAACGGTGCGGTGAAGAAAGCAGAAGAACTGCTGGCCGCTAATCCGGATTACTTCCTAGCAGACCAATTTAGAACTCAGGCGAACGTGAAGATCCACCGCGAGACGACGGGGCCGGAAATCGTTGAAGCCATCGAATCACTGGACGGACGCCTGGATGCATTTGTTGCAGGGATCGGTACAGGCGGTACGATTACCGGTGCAGGCGAAGTATTGAAGAAACGGTTCCCGAATCTGAAAATTTACGCAGTTGAACCGGCAGCATCGCCGATTTTGGCTGGCGGTAAACCAGGTCCTCACAAAATCCAAGGCCTTGGCGCGAACTTCATTCCGGAAATTTTGAACCGTGAAATTTATGATGAAATCATTCATGTCGAGAACGAAGAAGCGTTTGAGCAAGCGCGTATTGTAGCAAGACAAGAAGGGATTCTGTCCGGAATTTCTTCCGGCGCTGCCGTATTTGCTGCATTAAAAGTTGCGAAGCAACTGGGTAAAGGCAAACGTGTCGTTGCCGTCATTCCAAGTAACGGCGAACGCTATCTCAGCACGCCGCTGTACAATTTCGAAGCTTAATCGTTTCGCGGTAAGAGCGATGACAACCCCCGGCCGTTCCAACCGAACGGTCTGGGGTCTTTTATTTTTCGCGATAGGTGTTTTCCTTATAGGGCGTCTTCTAGTATACTAGCTTCCAATAAGACTAGAGCTTCTTCAGGCTGAAAATGTGGGGGATCAGCGCGCTTGATGAAAAAGATAATGACTTGGGAGCAATGGAAAGAATGGGCAGACACGGGTAACTGGACGATGCTGCCCTTCGCGGTCAAAATTCCGCTGGCGGCTGCCGGCTTGCCTGAGGACTGGTCCAGGGCTTGGGAGGAAGCCGGGCCGTATGCCTTTGTATTGGAAAGCGGCAAGGTTGGACGCTATACCTTCTTGGGGTTAAATCCGGTCTCCGTCCTTCGCGGCAAGGGCGATCAGGCCGTGGTGGAGGATCTCGCTTCAGGAGAAGTTTCGGTGGTGTCGGGCAAGCCGCTCGACCTGTTGCGGGACTGGATGGAACCGTTCCGTTCTCCAGGTTGGCCGGGTTTGCCCAAGTTCAGCGGCGGGGCCGTCGGTTATCTCGCCTATGACGTAGCGCGATCGCTGGAGCGGCTGCCGAACCTGGCGCAGGACGATCTTGGCCTGGATGATTACGTCTGGATGCGGTTGGAGGAGCTGTGGGTGATCGATCAAGCGGAAGGCGACGTGTATTGCATCGTCCATGTCCCGATCGCGTCGGCGTCACCGGATCAGCTGCGTGACAGCTATCACCTCGCTGAAGCGCGGGCTATGCGAATGGCTGACCGTTGGAAGAGCTTTTATGCGTCGGCGACAGGCCCGGTAGACGCAGCAGGTTCGGCAGAGCCTTCTTCGCTTACCGACGAGGAGATGGAACGCCGCCGCATGTCCGTCTCAATGACGCGGGAGGCGTTTGAAGCGGCGGTGCTTCGGGTGCAGGAATATATCGCGGCCGGCGACGTATTCCAGGTGAATCTTTCGCTGCGCCAGGCTTTTCCGTTGGCCGCTTCGCCGGAGCGGGTGTACGAGCAGCTGCGCAGGTTGAATCCTTCGCCGTATATGGGCCTGCTCCGGTTCCCTGACTTCCAGCTCGTGTCCGCTTCGCCGGAGCTGCTGGTGAAGGTGGAGCAAGGACGGATCAGCACCCGACCGATTGCGGGGACGAGACGGCGGGGGCATACGCCGGAGGAGGATCAGCAGATGGAGGCGGAGCTGCTTGCCAGCGAGAAAGAGCAGGCCGAGCACATTATGCTGGTCGACCTCCTGCGCAACGATATCGGCCGGGTGGCGGAGTACGGGACGGTGCGGGTCAGCGAGCTGTTTGCCGTGGAGCGGTACTCGCATGTCATGCATTTGGTCTCCGAGGTTGAAGGGGTGCTGAGTTCGGATCATTCAGTTTATGATGCGATTGCGGCTGTTTTTCCCGGAGGAACGATCACCGGAGCGCCTAAAGTGCGGACGATGGAAATCATCGAGGAGCTGGAGCCTGTTACGAGAGGCCCCTACACCGGCGCGATGGGATGGATTGACTATGCCGGGAATATCGAATTAAATATTATTATACGTACGCTGGTCGCGAAGGACGGCGTCGGCTACTTGCAGACGGGTGCCGGCATCGTCATCGATTCGGACCCGTACCGTGAGTACAGGGAATGCTTCAACAAAGCCAGAGCCGTTGCTCTGGCCGTTCAACAGACTTAAGAACTTAAGAAGAGCCAGCTGGACAAAGTCTAGGACAGGAGATGAGATGAGATGATTTTAGTGATCGACAACTATGATTCTTTCACGTACAATCTGGTGCAGTATTTAGGTGAGTTAGGCGAGGAAGTAACTGTCCGCCGCAACGATGAGATCGATCTTGCGGGTATTGAGGCTTTGCAGCCGGATCATATTTTAATATCCCCCGGCCCGTGTACGCCCAATGAGGCCGGGATTACGCTGGATTTGATTGAGCATTTTAAAGGGGTTATCCCGATCTTTGGCGTTTGTCTGGGGCATCAGGCGATCGGTCAAGCCTTTGGCGGCAAGGTGATCCGTGCCGAGCGGCTGATGCATGGGAAGACGTCGCCCATTTACCATCAGGGAGAATCGGTGTTTGCCGGCCTGCCGTCGCCCTTCACGGCTACGCGGTACCATTCACTGATTGTGGAGCGCGAGAGTCTGCCGGATTGCCTGGAGATTACCGCAGAGACGGCGGAAGGGGAGATCATGGGGCTGCGCCACAAAGAGTATGCCGTCGAGGGCGTGCAGTTCCACCCGGAATCGATCATTACCCAGCATGGGCACCAAATTCTCCGTAACTTCCTGAACCGAAAGGCGGAAGCCAAAGCATGAATTACATCGGGGTGGATGGCGTTCCGACCCCGGTCGATCAAGCCGTGATCTCCGTGATGGATCACGGCTTTATGTACGGGATCGGGTTATTCGAGACATTCCGCACGTACGGAGGGCGGCCGTTCCTGCTGGATCGGCATCTACAGCGGCTGGAGGCGGGCTGCAGGGCGCTCGGGATGGCGTACCAGGCTGATCTTGGCCGGGTTGAAGCGGAAATTGCCGAGCTGCTCGAGCGGAACGGATTGGAAGAAGGCTACATTCGGTATACGGTAACGGCTGGCGAGGGGCCGTTGGGCTTGCCTGCCGGCGACTACGAGAAGCCGAGGGTCGTGATCTACGTGAAGCCGCTGCCGGAGCCGAGTGCGGCGTTGTACACGGACGGGAAGCCGTTGTGGCGGCTGGCAACGCCTCGGAATACGCCGGAGGGCGAGGTTCGTTTCAAGTCGCTGCATTATATGAACAACGTGCTGGCGAAGCGCGAACTCGCCCGGTTGGAACGCGAGGCACAGCACACGGCGGATGCTCCTGCGGCGCATGCGCATGGGAGTAGACCTGCCGCTGCACCCGCTGAGGGACTGTTGCTGACGGCGGATGGCTGGCTGGCGGAGGGAATCGTCAGCAATGTATTTTTTGTGCGAAATGGTAGATTATATACGCCGGATGTGAAAACCGGCATTCTCCCCGGCGTTACTCGCGCTAGGGTGCTGGAGCTGGCGGCCGAGCAGGGGATTGCGGCGGAGGAAGGCCGCTACACTTGGGACGAGCTGCTGGCGGCCGACGAGGTCTTTCTGACGAATTCGATTCAGGAGCTCGTGCCGGTGACGAAACTGGTAGAGCCCGGCCAGCCCGGCGGCCAAGGGACGTTGCGGCGCACGGTGGGGACTGGGCAAATCGGACCAATGACGCGCCTGTTGTTGGGGAAATATAGGGAGAAAGCGAGGAGTGGCGATGCAGCCGATCATTTATAAGCGAAGCTACCAACTGGGCGAGGCCTCTTTGACATTAGGGGATCGCACGCTGGTGATGGGGATTTTGAATGTGACGCCGGACTCTTTTTCCGATGGGGGTCGTTACAATAATGTGGAGCTTGCCGTTCAGCATGCCCGTGAGATGGTTGCGGAGGGCGCGGATATCATTGATATCGGCGGGGAGTCGACGCGGCCGGGCCATGTGCCCGTAAGTGAACAGGAAGAGCTGGAACGGGTCATCCCTGTCGTCGAGGCACTCCATCGCGAGCTTCCTCACGTTCCGTTGTCGGTGGATACGTACAAGGCGCAGGTGGCGTACGAAGCGTTGAAGGCCGGGGCGCATATCATTAATGATATCTGGGGCTTTAAGGCGGAGGCACGGATGGCGGAAGTGGCGGCGGAGTTTGGTTGTCCGGTGATTTTGATGCATAACCGCCATGATCGCAATTACCGCGATTTGCTTGCCGATGTGGCTGCGGATTTGCGGGAGAGTGTGGAGATCGCTCGAAAGGCTGGCGTTAAGGATGAAAATATCATTTTGGACCCCGGCATCGGTTTTGCCAAGGACGATCTCGAGAATCTGCGCGTGATGAAGGCGCTGGACGAATTAGCGGCATTGGGGTTCCCGCTGCTACTTGGCACGTCCCGTAAACGATTTATTCGTACCGCCTTAGACCTTCCGGTCGATGAGGTGGTGTTCGGAACGGCGGCCACCGTGGCGCTGGGGATTGCGCAGGGCTGTCAGATTGTCCGCGTTCATGACGTGAAGGAGATCAAGCAAACCGTGCAGATGTGTGATGCGATCGTGTACGCTTGACCCATTTGCCGGTAAAGGGAGCTGAAATGAATGGATAAAATGGTGCTGCGGCGCATGGAATATTACGGGTACCATGGTGTTTTTGAGGAAGAGCGTAAGCTCGGCCAGCGCTTTTACGTGGATTTGGAGCTCGCGCTGGATCTGCAGCAGGCCGGGGTTAACGACGACTTAACTCAAACGGTAAATTATGCCGAAGTGCATGAACTGGTCAAGGGTATCGTTGAGAAGAAAAGCTTCAAACTCATCGAAGCCCTGGCGGAGCATATTGCATCTGCGGTATTGGACACTTATACTAGGGTAGATGCGTTAACGGTTCGAGTTACGAAGCCGCATCCGCCGTTTGATGTGCATTTTGACGGTGTGACGGTCGAGTTGTATCGTTCCAGAAAGTGAGCTAATATTTATGACTACGACATCTCCCTCTGAGCTTTCAGAGGCTTATATTGCTTTAGGGGCTAATCTAGGCGACCGCGAGGCCACCCTGATGCAGGCGATCTCGGAATTGCAGAAGCATCCTGAGATCGAGGTATTGCGCTGCTCCAATCTATATGAGACGGATCCGGTAGGTTATTTGGATCAGCCTTGTTTTGTGAATATGGCCGTTGCTGTCCGGACGTCGCTGGATCCTGAGGCGCTGCTGGCCTTCATGCTGGATATCGAGCTGCGGCTGGGACGGGAGCGTACGATCCGCTTCGGGCCGCGGACGGTGGACCTGGATTTGTTATGGGCCGGCGGCAGGGTGTTGGACACACCGCTTCTGACCTTACCGCACCCGCGGATGATGGAGCGAGCTTTTGTGCTCATTCCCTTGGCCGACATCGTGCCGGAAGGAGAGCCTTCCGGGCTGTTTGAACGGATTCACAATGCCCTAGACAACTTAGATGGAAAGGAAGGCGTCCGGTTTTGGAAAACATGCAACTGGCACAGCGCATCCGCGCTTTCCGAAAGCTAAAAGGCTTCACCCAGCAAGAGCTGGCTGAGAAGTCCGGCGTATCCCTGGCCTTATTGGGCGCGGTAGAACGGGGGAACCGCCGGGCAGATGATCAAATGTTAACTAAAATTGCACAATGTTTAGGAATATCCTTAGCGGAGCTAAAGTCTGATCTGAAGTGAACCGCTGATTTAACTATTTTATTGCATGGGAGGGAACCATCTTGCTGAAGATTGGCGATGTGGAATTGAAGAACCAAGTCGTACTTGCCCCGATGGCAGGCGTATGTAATCCGGCCTTCCGTCTGATTGCCAAGGAATTTGGGACAGGGCTTGTCTGCGCTGAGATGGTTAGCGATAAAGCAATCCTTCACGGCAATAAGCGGACTCGAGAAATGCTCTTTGTGGACGAGCGGGAAAAGCCGCTTAGCCTGCAAATTTTCGGCGGGGATCGCGCGTCGCTCGTAGAAGCGGCGAAAGTCGTCGATCAGGAAACCAATGCCGATATCATCGATATTAATATGGGCTGCCCCGTGCCGAAGGTGACGAAATGCGACGCTGGCGCACGCTGGCTGCTTGACCCGAATAAAATATACGAAATGGTTGCGGCGGTTGTGGATGCGGTAAGCAAGCCAGTCACGGTGAAAATGCGCATTGGTTGGGATGCGGAGCACATCTACGTCGTGGACAACGCCAAAGCGGTTGAGCGAGCCGGCGGCAAAGCCGTGAGCGTTCACGGCCGGACGCGGGAGCAATTGTACACCGGTAAAGCGGACTGGAGTTACATCCGCCAGGTGAAGGAAGCGGTGTCGATTCCCGTCATCGGGAACGGCGATGTGGCGACACCCGAGGATGCGAAACGGATGTTGGATGAGACCGGCTGCGACGGTGTGATGATCGGTCGCGGGGCGCTTGGCAACCCTTGGATGCTGTACCGGACCGTCGAGTACTTGAAAACAGGCGTATTGCTTCCTGAGCCGGATGCGGAGGAGAAGATTCGCATTGCCATCCTGCACATGGACCGTTTAGCGGCGCTGAAAGGCGAGCTTGTTGCTGTTCGCGAGATGCGCAAGCATTTGGCTTGGTATTTGAAAGGGTTGAAAGGTGCGGCGCGCATCAAAGACCTCATAATGGAAGAAAACCGCCGGGATGAGATGGTGCGGATTCTTGAGAATTTTGTCGCCGACTTGGCGGCGGGAACGGTGCGCGATGAGGTGTCCGCCTAAGGTTTGAAGTTGAGAGGGGTGTCCTCTCATGGGGGGACCTCTTATACATGAAACGTTTACATTTGTAAAATCGGGCGTCATTGACATTTCGGAATCGTTCACCTATAATTTCACAATATAAATTCGCCTCAAGTGCCAGTCTCTCCCATATGAGGGTCTGACCCTTATCACATATTGCATATAATTAACACAACAAGCAAGAATCGAAGTGATCACTGTGGCCGGAAGCGAGCGCTTCCATGCACCTGGGCGGCGGTGGTACGGCAAAGGAACCATTCCTTTTGGGAATCGTTCGTTTTCCAGGGGAGTTTTCAGGTGCCGCACGTACCGTGCGAAAATTTTTTCCATGACAGGAGAATCGGTTGAGATGAGCGATAAAGAAGTTATCCTTACCCAAGACGGTCTGAAAAGACTGGAAGAAGAATTGGAGAACTTGAAATCCGTGAAACGCCGTGAAGTCGCGGAACGGATCAAGGTTGCCATCGGATACGGGGATATCAGCGAGAACTCGGAATATGAGGACGCCAAGAACGAGCAAGCATTTATTGAAGGACGGATCATCACTCTGGAGAAAATGCTGCGCAACGCGCGGATCATCAACAACGATGAAATCGACACGGATACGGTAAGCATTGGTTCGATCGTGACGGTGGAAGATCTGGAATTCGGCGATACGATGGAATATGCGATCGTCGGGACCGCGGAATCCGATCCGATGCAGAACAAAATTTCGAATGAAAGTCCTGTCGGCAAAGCCATTCTTGGGAAGAAAAAAGGCGCCATCGTGGACGTCAACGTTCCGGCAGGCGTGATTCAATATAAAATCGTGGACATTAAGAAGTAAGGCGGAATGAGCGAGAGAAGAAGCTTCCCCAGCGGAGGCTTCTTTCACTGTTTCTTTTGTCGGCGAGCAAATTCAGCTGGATTAAGGAGTGGAGTAGGGTAATGAGCGAAGAGATTAATAACCAGGAAGCGATGGAGGTCAGCGAGCTGCTGCAAATTCGCCGTGATAAATTGGACGAGCTGCGCGGGCTTGGGATCGACCCTTTTGGCAAAAAATATGAACGCACCCATATGGCGGGTGACATTCTCCGGCAATATGACGGGCTGTCCAAGGAAGAATTGGAGGAGAAGCACGTCGAGGTGACCATCGCTGGAAGAATCATGGCTAAACGGGTCATGGGTAAAGCCAGCTTTGCGCATCTGCAAGACTTGTCGGGCAAAATTCAGATTTATGTCCGTCAAGACAGCGTGCCTGAAGTGAAGTATCAGGCGTTCAGCATTCTGGACCTTGGGGACATCGTAGGGGTAACCGGTGAGGTGTTCAAGACCAAAACCGGCGAAACGACGATCAAGGTGAAGGACCTAGAGGTGCTGTCGAAGTCGCTGTATCCGTTACCGGATAAATATCACGGCTTGAAAGATGTCGAGCTGCGTTATCGCCAGCGGTATGTCGACTTGATCGTGAATCCTGAAGTGCAGCAGACGTTTATCAAACGTTCGCAGATCATCCGATCGATGCGCCGTTACCTGGATTCCCTCGGCTATTTGGAAGTGGAAACGCCGACGCTGCATAACATTGCCGGCGGTGCAGCCGCCCGTCCGTTTATTACGCATCACAATGCGTTGGACATGCAGTTGTATATGCGGATCGCGATCGAGCTTCACTTGAAGCGCCTGATCGTTGGCGGCTTGGAGAAAGTCTATGAAATCGGCCGGGTCTATCGGAACGAGGGGATCTCGACGCGTCATAACCCGGAATTTACGATGATCGAGCTGTATGAAGCGTATGCCGACTATAAAGATATTATGGCGCTCACGGAAAATCTGATCTCCCATATCGCGCAGGAAGTGCTGGGGACTCAAGTGGTGCACTACCAAGGGCATGAGGTTAACTTGAAGCCGCAATGGCGTCGCGTGTCTATGGTTGATGCGGTTAAAGAAGTAACCGGCGTCGATTTCAGCGTGCAAATGAGCAATGAAGAAGCGCATCGTTTGGCTAAGGAGCATAATGTTCCGGTGGAGCCGCATATGACGTACGGTCATATTTTGAACGCGTTCTTTGAGCAATTTGTGGAGGAGACGTTAATCCAACCGACGTTCGTTTACGGACATCCGGTGGAGATCTCGCCGCTGGCGAAGAAGAACGAGCAGGATCCGCGGTTTACGGATCGTTTTGAGTTGTTTATCGTAGCTCGTGAGCATGCTAACGCTTTTACGGAGCTGAACGACCCGATCGACCAACGTCAGCGTTTCGAAGCACAGCTGCTTGAGCGTGAGCAAGGCAATGATGAAGCGCATGAAATGGACGAGGACTTCATCCGTGCTCTCGAGTACGGGATGCCGCCGACCGGTGGTTTGGGCATCGGGGTGGACCGCCTGGTGATGCTGCTGACCGACTCGGCTTCTATCCGTGACGTACTGCTGTTCCCGCATATGCGTTCTGCGGAATAAGAGTTTGGAATAGAACAAGCCCGGCTATAGGCTGGGCTTGTTTTTTATAATATCAGAAAGTATAAACTTCGGGGCATTGGCATCCTGATATCGCAAGAAAAACTTCCACTAAACGCGGTCTGTCTACGTTGAATGTAGGTCGATAGACGTTTTTCTTAAGATATCAGAAAGTATAAACTACGGGGGCTTAGCATCCTGATATCGCAAGAAAAACTTCCGCTAAATGCGGTCTGTCTACGTTGAATGTACGTCGATAGACGTTTTTCTTATGATTTGGGGAAGGCTGAGCCTTAGAGGATCTTTATATCGTTAAGATCGCCGCTGATCGCGGTCGGCTACTTCTTCGTAAGCTTGCGTTGATACATATTTACTTTGATCAGCTTATGTTCGAGTTTCTACTGATGTTGAGTTTTGTTGTGGAAGATTTTTAAGCGGATAAGGTTGGATTAAATTGGATGCATAAAATCGAGCAGTTTGGGTTGCACGCGACTTGAAAAGATGATATATTATAAATCCGGTCGTTATTCGTGAGCATTATGAACTTCAGCTCAGAATCGCAGATAAAAATAATGCTTGCAAGATAACGCCGGACATGATATACTATAAAAGTTGTCGCCGATAAGACGACAACGAAGTTGATCTTTGAAAACTGAACAACGAGTGAGTAATAAACCGAGATTTAATTCTCGTCAGTTTTTTCTAAATGAGCAAGTCAAACACTTTATTTTATTGGAGAGTT
>NZ_JAYERP010000001.1:3855000-3910000 GCF_034718895.1 Paenibacillus phoenicis
CGAGGTTAAGGTGAAAAGCCGGAGCCGCAGCGAAAGCGAGTCTGAATAGGGCGAAGTAGTTTGCAGGCGTAGACCCGAAACCGTGTGATCTACCCCTGTCCAGGGTGAAGGTGCGGTAACACGCACTGGAGGCCCGAACCCACGTACGTTGAAAAGTGCGGGGATGAGGTGGGGGTAGCGGAGAAATTCCAATCGAACTCGGAGATAGCTGGTTCTCCCCGAAATAGCTTTAGGGCTAGCCTCGGTGGGACAGTCGTGGAGGTAGAGCACTGATTGGGTGCGGGGCCCGCCAAGGGTTACCAAGCTCAGTCAAACTCCGAATGCCATAGACTGAATAACCGGGAGTCAGACAGTGAGTGCTAAGATCCATTGTCAAAAGGGAAACAGCCCAGACCATCAGCTAAGGTCCCCAAGTGTGTGTTAAGTGGGAAAGGATGTGGAGTTGCACAGACAACCAGGATGTTGGCTTAGAAGCAGCCACCATTTAAAGAGTGCGTAATAGCTCACTGGTCGAGTGACTCTGCGCCGAAAATGTAACGGGGCTAAACACACCACCGAAGCTATGGCTTGAATCGACTTCACTGCTTCTTTGAGGCGGTGTGAGACCGGAGACATTTTTGCCGAAAGCTACCGATGAAGAAATTCAAAGGTTTCGGCCAAATGGTTCTCGGGGCGAAACACCAGACTTCGAAGCTGGAGTGAAGTCGATTCAGGGGTAGGGGAGCGTTGTATGCGGGTTGAAGGTTGACCGGAAGGACAGCTGGACTTCATACAAGTGAGAATGCCGGTATGAGTAACGAAAAGATCAGTGAGAATCTGATCCGCCGAAAGCCTAAGGGTTCCTGAGGAAGGTTCGTCCGCTCAGGGTAAGTCGGGACCTAAGGCGAGGCCGAAAGGCGTAGTCGAAGGACAACAGGTAGAAATTCCTGTACCACCGTAATCCGCTATGAGCGATGGGGTGACGCAGTAGGGTAGTGACGCGAGCTGATGGATGCTCGTCCAAGCAGTGAGGCTGGTGTGTAGGCAAATCCGCACACCGATAAGGCTAGGCTGTGATGGGGAGGGAAAATTGACAGTACCGAAGGTCATGATCTCACACTGCCAAGAAAAGCCTCTAGCCAGGAGAAGGTGCCCGTACCGCAAACCGACACAGGTAGGCGAGAAGAGAATTCTAAGGCGCGCGGAAGAACTCTCGTTAAGGAACTCGGCAAAATGACCCCGTAACTTCGGGAGAAGGGGTGCCTCGGTAGGGTGAATAGCCCGAGGGGGCCGCAGTGAAAAGGCCCAAGCGACTGTTTAGCAAAAACACAGGTCTGTGCGAAGCCGCAAGGCGAAGTATACGGGCTGACGCCTGCCCGGTGCTGGAAGGTTAAGGGGAGCGGTTAGGGTTTAGCCCGAAGCTGTGAACCGAAGCCCCAGTAAACGGCGGCCGTAACTATAACGGTCCTAAGGTAGCGAAATTCCTTGTCAGGTAAATTCTGACCCGCACGAATGGCGTAACGACTTGGGCGCTGTCTCAACGAGAGATCCGGTGAAATTTTAATACCTGTGAAGATGCAGGTTACCCGCGACAAGACGGAAAGACCCCATGGAGCTTTACTGCAGCTTGATATTGGACTTGGATACGATTTGTACAGGATAGGTGGGAGCCTAGGAAGCCGGAGCGCCAGCTTCGGTGGAGGCGCCGTTGGGATACCACCCTGATCGTATCTAGGTTCTAACCTGGTGCCGTGATCCGGTACGGGGACAGTGTCAGGTGGGCAGTTTGACTGGGGCGGTCGCCTCCTAAAGAGTAACGGAGGCGCCCCAAGGTTCCCTCAGAATGGTTGGAAATCATTCGAAGAGTGCAAAGGCAGAAGGGAGCTTGACTGCGAGACTGACAAGTCGAGCAGGGACGAAAGTCGGGCTTAGTGATCCGGTGGTACCGCATGGAAGGGCCATCGCTCAACGGATAAAAGCTACCCTGGGGATAACAGGCTTATCTCCCCCAAGAGTCCACATCGACGGGGAGGTTTGGCACCTCGATGTCGGCTCATCGCATCCTGGGGCTGAAGTAGGTCCCAAGGGTTGGGCTGTTCGCCCATTAAAGCGGTACGCGAGCTGGGTTCAGAACGTCGTGAGACAGTTCGGTCCCTATCTGTCGTGGGCGTAGGAAATTTGAGAGGAGCTGTCCTTAGTACGAGAGGACCGGGATGGACGCACCGCTGGTGTACCAGTTGTTCCGCCAGGAGCACAGCTGGGTAGCTAAGTGCGGACGGGATAAGCGCTGAAAGCATCTAAGCGTGAAGCCCCCCTCAAGATGAGATTTCCCCGTATGTAAGACCCCTTGAAGACGACAAGGTTGATAGGCCTGAGGTGGAAGTGCCGTAAGGCATGGAGCTGACAGGTACTAATCGGTCGAGGGCTTATCCAAAATTCACCCCAAAAAGTGAAGCGGAGGCTTCGGAGAGTACACCGAGTACTTTTCGGGGACCCCGGGAACTGAACAGGGGCTAAAATGCAAATCTAGTTTCGTATCCAGTTTTCAAGGATTCAACCTTGAACCGATTTTTAGCTGCACGCCTTTTATAAGGTTTGATCTTTTGCTGAAGCGGAAAGCGCGGAAGTAAAAGCAGCGCAAAAATCATGTTTGGTGGCAATGGCGGAGGGGTTCCACTCGTTCCCATCCCGAACACGACCGTTAAGCCCTCCAGCGCCGATGGTACTTGGACCGAAGGGTCCTGGGAGAGTAGGACGCTGCCAAGCAAAGAAGAAAGAGCACTACCGATGATCCGGTGGTGCTCTTTTTGTGTTTGACTTGTGCTTGCCCGAGCTGGAAACCTGCAAAAGTACAGTTTTTTTCGGAGAAATCCCGATTTTTGAGCCGAAGCCTGCAAAAGTGCAGTTATTTTTTCGTGATTTGGGGCAATGGAGCAAATCGGCCCCAAAAGCCTGCACTTTTGCAGGGATTTTGGGCAAAATGGCAATTTCTCCTCACAAAAACTGCATTTTTGCAGGAATCGCGTGGAGGGGCAGACGGTACAATACTGCAGCTGAGATACCGCTCTTGAGATACCGCTCTTGAGATACTGCTCATGAGTTATACTATGCCATACTTAAACTTTACCCCAATCGAGCCAATCCGGGATCACTGTGGGGAGCTGCAAATGCGGCTAAAGCTGCTAGTGTGTAGTGTGAACGAAAGGTGTTATGATATAAAAAATTTGATGATCCCGCGTATCGTTCCTTCCGAAAAATACGTTTATACCGGTGAGTAAGTCTTCAGCTTACTCCTGGTTGGTCGAAGACTGGTGTGAGGGCATGACACAAGATGGATCATTGGAGATCGCGAGATCTTACACTACAGATGGAGGTGTGTTCCGGTGCCTATAGCAGCTAAGGAGCGTGATCTGCAGAGATCCGTGTCTGCACGGTCCCGTTCAGAAAGGGGCAACTTTCAAACATGGGTCCAATTGTACGGTACCGCACTGCGCAATTACTGCCGATCTATCACCGGATCCGTTTGGGAAGGCGACGATTTGGCGCAGGATACATGGCTTAAGATATGGTCGGCGACGCAAGGGAAAGGTGATGACGTTCAACTCACACGAGCCTATCTTTACCGTGCCGCCCAGCATGCTTGGATCGACCGTAATCGCAAACGGAAGCTTCCGGTTGAATCGCTCCCCCTGGACGAACATCTGCAAGCGCCGGAACCGACCGATCCTGCTGCAGTGTGGGCCGCAATGGAGACGCTGGTTGACGAGCTTTCGCCTCTACAACGCACCGCGCTGCTGCTGATTGATACTTTAAAATATACAGCTGGCGAAGCAGCGCAGTTGATTGGGTCGACGGAAGGGGCGGTGAAAGCCGCCTTGCACAGAGCTCGGGTCAGACTGCGGAATACAGTGAAGGGTTCCAGACGAGGAGTTGCAGCGCCACCGGAGGGTGAGGTTCAATCCATGAAGGAGGACACCTTACCCGAGGCTTTCACCGACGATGTACTCGTTCTTGCCTACATGGATGCGATTCGCCGAGAAGACGCGGCTGCGCTGGCGATGCTGTATAACGACGCCCGGCCTCAGGATGTGGTTCCGGTGGTAACTCTCCAGTCGTACCGTCGCAGCTCTTTACGAAGCAAGGTAGACACTCTTGTTGCCGATCCGGTGCAGAACCATCTGATGTTGATGTCCTACGGTCTTGCCGCCTGATTTGAAGGAGGGTAAGCCATGAGTTCAGTCATTCCTTACGTCATTGAGCAAACCGGCCGGGGAGAGCGGTCGTATGACATTTATTCACGTTTGCTGAAGGATCGGATCGTGTTTCTCGGTTCCGCGATTGATGATCAGGTTGCGAATAGCATTATGGCGCAAATGCTATTTTTGGCGGCGGAGGATCCGGAGAAGGATATTTACTTTTATATCAACAGTCCGGGCGGCTCGACGTCAGCTGGCTTTGCGATCTACGATACGATGCAGTATGTGAAACCCGACGTGCAGACGATCTGCTCTGGAATGGCGGCGTCTTTTGCCGCGATCCTGTTAATGGCCGGGGCAAAGGGCAAACGATTTGCTCTTCCCAACAGCGAGATCATGATTCACCAACCGCATGGAGGTGCCCAAGGGCAGGCCAGCGACATTGCGATCAGTGCTAACCGGATATTGCGAACCCGAGCCGTGCTGAACACCATTGCCGCGGAATGCACCGGTCAACCCCTAGAGCGGATTGAAAAAGACATGGACCGAGATTATTTCATGAGCGCAGACGAAGCGCGCGAGTATGGGATCATCGACCAGGTGATTACGCCCAATAAGCGTTAGCTGAGCGAAGTGTATACAAGGAAAATACAAGGACGGAAGAAGGCGCCCAAGGCTTCTCCGTCCTATTTCTTTTTGCAGAATCAAACGAAGGGGAATGGGGCAGGATTAGCATCAGAATACCTGCAAATTTTAGGTCAATGTACGCGACAAATAGACACTCGTATTCGCTGGGAGGCCGCCTGTTACTTTGCTTGCGCTTGTCCTTGACAGCCCAGAGGGGCTTTGCTAAGATGGGAACAATATATTTTCGTAAGCGGCTATACGGTCTTGATATATAAGGGTTGTGTCTTCATAGGGATTACACGGTAGTCGTTTTTTTTATACCCGAATTTCAGGAATAAAGCCCAGCAAATCATCAAAATTCGAAGGAGGATTCATCACGGTGTGGGAAAGTAAATTTGACAAGGAAGGCTTAACGTTTGACGATGTGCTTCTGATTCCCCGTAAATCGGAGGTATTGCCTAAAGAGGTGGACGTGTCCACTCGGCTTAGCGACAAGGTGAAGCTGAATATTCCGTTGATCAGTGCAGGCATGGACACGGTCACCGAAGCGGCGCTGGCAATCGCCATCGCACGGGAAGGCGGCATTGGGATCATCCATAAAAATATGCCGGTCGAACAACAAGCTGAAGAGGTCGATCGGGTGAAGCGCTCCGAGAGCGGCGTTATCACCAATCCTTTCTCGCTGACTCCAGATCATCTCGTATCCGATGCAGAGCAGGTTATGGCCAAGTTCCGCATTTCCGGCGTGCCGATTGTGAATGAAGAGCAGAAACTGGTGGGGATTTTGACCAACCGTGACCTGCGCTTTGTTCATGATTATAATATCAAAATCAGCGACGTCATGACGAGAGACAACCTGATTACCGCTCCGGTGGGAACATCGTTGCACGAAGCAGAAATTATTTTGCAAAAGCATAAAATCGAGAAGCTTCCGCTCGTTGACGAACAGAATATTCTGAAAGGCCTTATCACAATCAAAGATATTGAAAAAGCGATCCAATTCCCGAATGCGGCTAAGGATGCCCAAGGGCGCTTGCTTGTTGGCGCAGCGGTTGGCATCTCCAAGGATACTTTTGAACGGACGGAGGCCTTGGTGAAAGCCGGCGTTGACGTCATTACAGTCGATTCGGCGCATGGCCATCACATTAACATTATTGATGCTGTGGCCGAGCTTCGCAGACGGTATCCGGACTTGACGATCATCGCAGGGAACGTAGCGACAGGCGAGGGAACGAGAGCTTTGATCGAAGCCGGAGCTTCCGTTGTGAAGGTGGGGATCGGACCGGGTTCGATCTGTACCACCCGCGTCGTCGCTGGGATCGGCGTGCCGCAAATCACGGCAGTATACGATTGCGCGACAGTTGCCCGTGAATACGGAATTCCGATTATCGCGGACGGCGGCATCAAATACTCCGGCGAAATTACCAAAGCGATCGCGGCCGGTGCGCATGCGGTCATGCTGGGCAGCTTGTTTGCCGGGACCGAGGAAAGCCCTGGCGACTCGGAAATCTATCAAGGGCGTCGGTATAAGGTATACAGAGGCATGGGCTCGCTGGGTGCCATGAAGCAAGGCAGTAAGGACCGCTACTTCCAGGACGATGACAAGAAGCTCGTTCCGGAAGGGATTGAAGGACGCGTAGCGTATAAGGGACCGCTCTCGGATACGATCCACCAACTCATTGGCGGTCTGCGTTCCGGGATGGGGTATTGCGGCACGAAGACGCTCGAAGAGCTGCGGAACGATACGCAGTTTGTGCGCATCACGGGTGCCGGCCTGCGCGAAAGCCATCCGCATGACGTACAAATCACCAAAGAAGCGCCTAACTACTCGATTCAATAAACTCGTAAATTTCGATAGAAATGAGCTGACCATAATATTCCAACACTGGCAGGGCGTTTTCCGCCCTGCTTGTCTTTTTTTACAGGTACCCCTGTGATAGAATAGATAAAGCAAAATGAAAGAATATGAGGGGAGCTTTAAGGGCATTGAAACTCAAACAACCACAACGCAAATCGACAACTAAACGGCGTTTCCTGCGCAAAGGCGTTGCTTCTGTGCTGCTGCTGAATGCGCTAGTATTCTCTCTCGCGCCGGCGATGGCGCTGGCCGAAGGGGAACAGACAGAATCTACTACTGCCGAAACAACGACAACCGAAACGACGACAGTGCAAACGGCTACCTCAATTCCTTCCGTGGAGTCTTTAGGTTTGGAAGTCAGCGCTGCGATCTTGCTCGAGCCTGTCTCTGGACAAATCTTATTGAATGTTAATGGGGAACAACCGCTGCCTCCGGCCAGCATGACCAAGATGATGACCGAATATATCGTGGCGGAACTTGTGAAACAAGGAAAGTTCACCTGGGATGACGTAGTGACCGTAGGGAGAAATGCTGCCCAAACGATCGGTTCACGGATTTTTCTGGCCGAAGGGGATCAACATACTGTAGAAGAACTATATACGGCGATGGCGATTGCCTCCGCCAATGATGCGACGGTTGCTCTGGCAGAATATGTGGCCGGTTCCGAGCAGGCTTTTGTGAAAATGATGAACGATGAAGCCAAGCGGATGGGAATGAAGACCGCCCACTTTGCGAACTCGACCGGTTTGGATATCGCAGATATGCCGGCGGAATTCCGTCCGACCGATGGGAAAGAAACCGTAATGTCCGCGCTGGATGCTGCTATTTTGGCCAAATATATCGTAACGGACCATCCGGACTTTACCCGCTTTACAACGATTCAAAGCAAGAAGTTCCGCGACCGCGATACCGCGCCGATGGTGAACTTGAACTGGATGCTGGAAGCCAATAAGAACGTCACGAACTTTAAACAATTTGCTTACGAGGGTTTGGACGGTCTGAAGACGGGACACACCTCCAATGCCGGTAACTGCTTTACAGGTACAGCAGTGCGTAACGGAATGCGGCTAATTAGCGTGGTCATGGGTACCGCTTCGGACAAAGCCCGCTTTGTGGAAACGCGGAAAGTCCTGGACTACGGGTTCAATAACTTTGAAACGAAACAAATCGTGCCGCCGAAGACGACGGTGGCTGGAATTGAAACCGTTACGGTGAAGAAAGCCAAAAATACGGAAGTTCCGGTGGTAACCGATCAAGCGGTTAGCTTCGTTGTGCCGAAAGGCGCAGATACGAGTGCGGTTGAAGCCAAAGTAACGCTGGCCGACGAAAGCAACCTGACAGCTCCTTTGAAGCAAGGAACCAAGGTTGGGACGGTGACTTACACGTTTAAAGCGCCGGGCATGGACCAAACGCTTGAGAAGACGGTCAATCTGATCACGGCCGAGGATGCGGAGAAAGCCGGCTGGTTCACCCTGGTGATGCGGGCGATTGGTGATTTCTTCAGCGATCTGTTTAACGGGATCAAAAATCTTTTCTAACGGTCCATTCAAATCCGAGTAAACGGGTTGTGTATTTAAGGCGTATCTTGTAAAATATTTAGTTAGATTATTATCGGGAGGATTGGACATGGAAACAGGAACATCGCGTGTTAAAAGAGGTATGGCTGAGATGCAAAAAGGTGGCGTCATTATGGACGTCATGAATGCGGAACAAGCCAAAATTGCCGAAGCGGCCGGGGCTACCGCCGTTATGGCGCTGGAGCGTGTGCCTTCCGATATCCGGGCGGCTGGCGGCGTTGCCCGCATGGCGGATCCAACGATTATTGAGGAAGTCATGAAGGTTGTCTCCATCCCGGTTATGGCCAAAGCACGTATTGGTCATTACGTGGAAGCGAAAGTTCTGGAATCGCTTGGGGTAGACTATTTGGACGAGAGTGAAGTACTGACCCCGGCGGATGAAGTGTTCCATATCGATAAACGGGATTTCACGGTGCCGTTCGTGTGCGGCGCTAAGGACTTGGGTGAAGCGCTGCGCCGGATCAGCGAAGGCGCATCGATGATCCGGACGAAAGGCGAACCAGGAACGGGCAACATCGTTGAAGCGGTACGCCATATGCGTCTGATCAACAGTCAAATTCGCAAAGTACAAAACATGTCGAAGGACGAACTGTATGCGGAAGCGAAAAACCTCGGCGTTTCTTACGATCTGCTGCTCGAAGTTCATGAGAAAGGCAAGCTGCCAGTCGTTAACTTCGCTGCAGGCGGGGTAGCTACTCCGGCGGATGCGGCCTTGATGATGCACTTGGGTGCAGACGGGGTGTTCGTGGGATCCGGTATTTTCAAATCGGATAATCCAGAGAAATTTGCCCGGGCGATCGTTGAAGCGACGACGCATTACACGGATTACAAACTGATCGCTGAAGTATCCAAGAACTTGGGTACGCCGATGAAAGGCATTGAAATTTCCAAATTGGCCGCAGCAGAGCGGATGTCGGATCGCGGCTGGTAATCCTGAGAGCGGAAGTAACCGCTGGAATCAAAGGCAAGTCTTTCACCCCGGCTGTCCCTAGGGATGGTCGGGGTACATCTTAGTAAACTGCCGTTTTAATGAATGTTCAAAGAGGAATGGTAACGACGATTTGAACTACCTCTAGAGAAAGAAGGTTTATCATGAGAGTAGGGGTGTTGGCGCTGCAAGGCGCAGTTGCGGAGCATATCCGCAGCTTGGAGAAGACCGGAGTTGAAGGCGTAACCGTGAAGCAAGTCGAGCAGCTTGCTGACTTGGATGGATTGATTATTCCTGGCGGCGAAAGCACGACGATCGGCAAGCTGATGCGGAAATACGGCTTTATTGAAGCCATTCGGGATTTTTCTGGACAAGGGAAACCGATCTTTGGGACTTGTGCAGGATTGATCGTCATGGCGAAGGAGATCGAGGGCGGCGAGGAACCTCATCTCGGTCTGATGGATATTAAAGTATCGCGCAATGCGTTTGGACGTCAGCGTGAAAGCTTCGAGACCGACCTTGACGTGAAGGGACTTGAGGCGCCGCTGCGGGCCGTATTTATTCGTGCTCCGCTGATCACGGCGGTTGGAGACGGAGTCGAGGTGTTGTCGACCTATAAGGACGAGATCGTGACCGCACGACAAGGGCATTTGCTCGTATCGTCGTTTCACCCGGAACTGACCGACGACTTCTCGCTACATACGTATTTTGTGGAGATGATCAAGCAAGCCAAGCAGCCGTAAGCAGGCCTTGACTCCTTTGCGGGTTGAGGTTTTGTCTGTTTTACCGGCGTTTTGAACTTCCGTTAAGCAGCCTTTCCGTCCGCGGGTCTCCCCAGATGAAGGTCGGCAGGTCTGTGCGGGATCATTCTAGGAGGGACTACTCATGTTAGATGTGAAAATCTTACGAAATGAATATGCGCGCGTTGAGGAAGCGCTGAAAAATCGGGGGAAATCGTTGGAGCTGATCTCCGGTTTTGCCCCGCTGGATGAGAAACGCCGGGAGCTGCTTCAAGAGAGCGAAGCGCTCAAAAACCGTCGCAACACGGTATCTGCAGAAGTGGCCAAGCGTAAGAAAAACAAAGAGGACGCCGACGAGCTGATCGTGGAGATGCGCGAAGTCGGGGATCGCATCAAGGAGCTGGACGAAGAGGTACGAACGCTGGAGGCCCAAATTGATCAGCTGATGCTCTCGATTCCGAACATTCCTCATGAGAGTGTACCGGTGGGGGCTTCTGAAGAAGATAACGTTGAGGTGCGCCGTTGGAGCGAACCGCGGAAATTCGATTTTACTCCGAAGGCGCATTGGGATATTGCCGCTGACCTCGGCATCCTTGACTTTGAGGCTGCAGCTAAGGTAACCGGCTCGCGGTTTACGTTCTACAAAGGGCTGGGGGCCCGTCTTGAGCGTGCACTCATCAACTTTATGATGGATCTGCACAGCAACGAGCACGGGTATGAGGAAATGCTTCCGCCGTACATCGTGAATCAAGACAGCTTGTACGGGACAGGCCAGCTTCCGAAGTTCGAAGAGGACTTGTTCAAGCTCACCGGCAGCAACGACTACTATCTGATCCCAACGGCTGAGGTGCCGGTAACCAACTATCATCGTGACGAAATCTTGAATGCGGAAGACTTGCCGCGTTATTATGTGGCTTACAGCTCCTGTTTCCGTTCCGAGGCTGGCGCGGCGGGCCGCGATACGCGGGGTTTGATTCGTCAGCACCAGTTCAATAAGGTGGAAATGATCAAGATTGTCCATCCGGACACCTCCTATGACGAACTGGAGAAAATGACGGAGAACGCGGAACGCGTGCTGCAGCTATTGGGCCTGCCTTACCGTGTGCTTGCCTTGTGTACGGGCGATATGGGCTTTACGGCAGCTAAAACGTATGACCTAGAGGTATGGCTCCCGGAAAGCGGCGTCTACCGCGAAATCTCCTCTTGCTCTAACGTGGAGGACTTCCAAGCTCGCCGGGCGAACATCCGGTTCCGTCCGGAGCCGAAAGCGAAGCCGGAGTTTGTGCATACGCTGAATGGTTCAGGGCTGGCTGTCGGTCGTACCGTAGCGGCCATTCTTGAGAATTACCAACAAGAGGACGGCAGTGTTGTTATTCCTGAAGTTCTGCGTCCTTATATGGGGAATTTGCAGAAGATTACCAAGCGTAATTAACTTGCGCGCTTGCGGACGATATGGTAGAATCTGATTTGTTACGCGAATCGGATTTTTCCTTGGAGAGGTACCGAAGCGGTCATAACGGGGCGGTCTTGAAAACCGTTAGGGTGCAAGCCCACGTGGGTTCGAATCCCACCCTCTCCGCCATACATATCGTATACTCAGAGAGCAGAGATGCTCTTTTTTTCGTGTATAAGGGCTGCCGTTTCTTCGCAAATTAACCTTGTGGATTAAACCAAGGGAGGCTTTATTTGTTATGACGAAACCGCAGACCTATCAAACCTCAGGCTCCGACAACGTGCAAGACCAGGATCATCGGCGAGACAAGGGGAAAAGAGGCCCAGAACCGTTATCCGGGTCCAAAAAGGTAAAAATGCGTAAACAAGATGGCCATTACAATCCGGAAGGGTAAGCCCTCTTCATTGGAAACGATTCGCTGTCCCTCGGCCCCAGCTCTGCTGGGGCTTTTGTATTGAAACTGCCAGGGGACTTATGAATTAGAACAAGACAACAAGCCAAGAAAATGTCATAATAAAGATAGGGTGTGTCTTTACACGGGAGCATGAATACTTCAGAAAGAATGGTGAGAGGAAGAATTATGCAAATCAACTTGAAAGGATCGTGATGCCATTTGAACGCAGTTAATCCAACCCATCTGATTCCACCTAATGCAACCCAAGTACGCCAACATAAACAGCGGACGCTGAAAAGCACCTTGTTCAGATCGATGTTTATTGTCATTGGAGCGGTGATCGTCTCCGTTGCACTGGAACTGTTTTTGGTGCCTAACAAAATTACGGACGGCGGTATAACCGGTATTTCCGTAATGTCCTCTTATTTGTCGGGTCTCCCGCTTGGGGTATTCCTCTTCCTTTTCAACCTCCCTTTTCTTATTGTCGGTTATAAGCAAATTGGCAAAACTTTTGCGATATCCACCCTGTTGGGTATTTCCGTCATGTCGGCCGGCACAACACTGTTGCACCATGTTGAACCGTTTGTGACGGATACTTTGCTGGCCTTTGTGTTTGGCGGGATATTGCTGGGTATAGGTACCGGTTTAGTCATCCGCTTTGGTGGCTCCTTAGACGGTACCGAAATCGTTGCTATTCTGATTTCGCGCAGAACCCCATTTTCGGTTGGCGAAGTCATTATGTTTTTTAACTTTTTTATTTTGCTTAGCGCAGGCTTCGTGTTTGGCTGGGAGCGCGCATTATTTTCGCTGTTAGCTTATTATATTGCCTACAAATCGATTGATATCGTGGTGGAAGGTTTAAACGAGTCAAAATCGGTATGGATCATCAGCGATCAAATCGATGAGATCGGAGACGCCATTCTAAGCCGTTTGGGTCGTGGCGTTACGTACTTAACTGGGGAAGGCGGCTTTTCCGGGGATCCGAAGAAAGTGATCTTCTGTGTGATCACCCGCTTGGAAGAAGCCAAACTGAAGGAAATCGTCAATCATTACGATGAAAATGCATTTTTGGCCGTCGGAAATATTCATGACGTCAAGGGCGGACGTTTCAAGAAAAAGGCAATCCATTAATTTGGAGAAACGTGTTCCGTCATTTTGGCGAATGGTTTATGACATTTGAGATTTAAGAAAAAGTATTGCTTTATGATGAGGTTAGGGCAGGAGAGAGGAGACTGTAATGTCTAGGAACTGGTTCACGTCGTTTATGCTGGTGATACTGTCCGTCGTACTGGTATTGTCCGGCTGCAGCAGCAAGAAGGAACCGAAGGAAGCTTTGAGCAGCGCAGCGGTGAAGGCGCTGGAGATGGATTCCTACGTGGTGGAGAATCAAATTAAGATCTTGGATTTCTCCGTAGAAGGGACAGAGGACACCGAGTCGGCGCAAGTGGGCGCGGTGTTATCCATGCTCAAGAACGCTGAGATCAACATCAAGCAAATTTATCAGAAGGAACCGATGCAAACCGAAGCAACGCTGGAAGTCAAACTGACAGGGGATATGACGACGACAATTACAATCCCGTTGGTGATGACGTCCGAGAAGCTGTACGTCAAAATCCCAAGCATCCCATTCTTGCCAATGCCGGAGTCGGTGACTGGGAAATTCCTGGTACTGGACTTGAAAGAGTTGGCAGAGCAAGCTGGCGAGGAGTTCAATCCGGATCTATTCAACCCGGAGAAAACTCAGAAGCTGAGTACGGAATTGATGGGGGCTTTATTCGCCGAATATGAGTCGGGGGCTTACTTCAGCAACATCGATCCTAAGGAGGCTTCGCTGCCGGAAGGCTTCAAGGCCAAGCAAGTCGTGCAGTTTGCCATTACGAATGAGAAGGTAAAAGAAGCGGTGACGATTCTGGTTAATCAGGCGTTGCCGAAGATGCTGGATATCTTGGCGAAAGAAGAATACCGTTCGATGCTGCAGCTGACGCCGGAGGAAATTGAGCAAGCGAAGAAGGATCTGCAAGAAGGCAGCCAGGATGAACTGGGCAAGGCGTTGGACGAGATGAAGAACCATCTGCAAATCAACAAGTTCACCGTGGATACCGCAATCGACGAGAACAATTACCCAGCGTACTACAATGTTCAGGTGGACGTCGCCGTGAACGATCCGGATACGCAGACGAACGTTAAGGCAGCGGTGCAAATGACCAGCCACTTTACCCAAATCAACGAGAAGCCAGCCTTTGAAATTGGCATCCCGACAGACACGTTGACTTTGGAACAGCTGCAAGAGGAAATGAGCCAGTTTGGCTATTAGGCGTTAGGACTTATCCAACAGTTTATACTTACACTCGAAAAAAACCTCCAGTCCCATGTTTCTTAAGGGGCTGGAGGTTTTAATGTTTTATGAGAAGTTATTTCTTGCGAAGCCGGCGGAAGAACTCGGTTAACAGCGAGGCGCATTCCTCTTGAAGTATGCCAGAGGTAATATCGGTGCGGTGGTTAAACCGCGGTTCCTGCAGCAGGTTCATCAGGGTGCCGGCACACCCCGCCTTTGGATCCGGCGCCCCGTAGATCACATGGGGGACACGGCACTGCACGATCGCCCCGGCGCACATTGGGCAAGGCTCCAGAGTGACATAGAGACGACAGTGAAGGAGCCGCCAGGCGCCAAGCCGCTCGCTGGCTTCGCGGATGGCAATCATCTCGGCATGGGCGGTTCCATCGAGCGAGCTTTCCCGCAGGTTGTGGCCGCGTCCAACGATTTCGTCGCCTCGGACGATCACCGCACCGATGGGGACTTCGCCGATGGCTTCTGCTTTTCGAGCTTCCCGAATTGCCTCGGCCATCCAATATTCATGGGGATAAGTTGAGGCAGGAGGTTCGGGGATCAAAGGGGATGAAGAAGGCATAGATCAAATCAACTCCTTAATGAACGTAACCATTCGTTTTGTCCAACGAACAGGCATTCGTTGTTAACATGTTGTGAATAACATTGTGTATAACTGCAAGAATATCCCCATTTTTATACACATATTATCCAGAATATTGTGAGTATGTTGATAATTTGTGGATAACTCAACAGAACATCACGTCTCATAGATAAGACTCAAGAACTGGCTTTGTAGGCATTTCTACATATTGTAAGGATACGATCTGGGAAATTCAACGTCTTTGCAAAACATGTCGTAAAAGGTATGATGTATGTAGAAATTGTGAATCCCATAAATATCCATAAATTAGTTCCAGAGGTGGGATAAACACTTGACTATAAAAACCAAGCTCGCTTTGATTATATCTTGTTTTGCGCTGATTATCCTCTCTCTGAATATCGTTTTAAGTTATTTTACGGTACGGGACAATCTGCGCAGGGACAGCGAAGCGAACATGATGCTGACTGCGAATCAAATTGCTATTGCTGTCGAACAAAGTCGTTCGTTGTACACTTATGTCAAGCTTACGTTGGGCGGAAGAATGAGCAGCGACATGACCGATGCGATCCTGATCATGACCAGCCCGGATCGTATTTCGCAAAAATCGATGAGTACGAATCGCAGCTTGCTGGAGATTACAGGGATTGACCCGAATCATTTTGATGCCAACCATCGGCTGTTCGGGACCTATAACTATAAAAATGATGAAGGGCTGAGACGCTCCGTTGCGGAGGCCATTTCGCAAAATCGCAGCCTGCTGGTGGATACTCGGATTAACGGCGAACGCGTTCTGGAGTGCTATGTTCCCGTTACGAATAGCGGGGAGAAGCCTTACGTCATTCGTGTCGTGTCTAGTTATTCCCCGATTGCCGATGCGATCAACAAGCAGATGATCAGTCAGCTCATCGTTTCCCTCAGTCTGTTGGCATTGATGGTGGCGGGGAGCTATTGGATGGCTGGCGGGCTCATCCGACCAATTCGCCATATTTTAGACCAGGTGAATGTGCTGGCTTCAGGCCGGCTTGATACTCGCTTAAAAGTCAGCAGCTTTGACGAGCTTGGACTCCTCGCCCACAAAATCAACATCATGGCAGACAACTTGGGCCGTTATACGACCGAGCTGAGGCAAAAGAGCGAAGAGAACCGGTCCATGAAGGAGTATCTTGAATCGATTATAAGCCAGACGGCTGATGCGATTCATATCACGGATGTCAAAGGGCGGGTGCTGCAAGTCAATGCCGCCTTCGAAAGGCTGTACGGCTGGAGCAGCGAAGAAATTGTCGGGAAGTATCTCGATTTTCTCCCGGAGTCCGAGTTAGATGGGAGGACCATTTGGCGTCCGGAGAATGAAGTGATTGAAACCGCCGAATCGGTATTGGCGGAGACCGTCCGATTACGCAAGGACGGCAGCCAAGTCGAGGTGAGCATCAGCGTATCGCCTATCTTTGACCAAGCTGGCAAAATTACCGCATTGATCAGCATTTCCCGCGATATGACGGAGCACAATAAAATGGAAGACTTGCTGCGTCGGTCAGAGAAGCTGACCACCGTGGGTCAGCTCGCCGCCGGGGTTGCGCATGAAATTCGCAATCCGTTGACGACGCTCCGCGGGTTTCTGCAAATGCAGCAGCGCACCCGGGTGGTGAACGTGATGCATACCGATGTCATGCTGGCGGAGCTGGACCGGATTAATCTCATCGTCAGCGAATTTCTGATTTTAGCCAAGCCTCAGGCAGTGCAGTTTCAGATCAAGGACGTCCGCTTCACGATGGGGGACGTCGTCTCTTTGTTGGATAGCGAAGCCCATTTACATAATATTGAATTTGAAGTGCATTTCTCGCCGAGCCCGGTTCTGGTACACTGTGAAGAGAACCAACTGAAGCAGGTATTCATCAACTTATTGAAAAATGCAATGGAGGCCATGCCCAAAGGAGGGAAGATCCTGCTTCAAGTGGAGGAGGACGACAGTGGCTTTGCCGTGCTCCGCGTCATCGATGAAGGCGAGGGGATTTCCAAGGACCGGCTTCAGAAGCTGGGAGAGCCTTTTTACACGAACAAGGAGAAAGGGACCGGTCTCGGTCTGATGATCAGCCAGCGGATCATTGAAGGACACCGCGGGACGCTGAAGATCGAAAGCGAGCTTGGAAAAGGAACGGCTGTAACCATTACCCTCCCGCTTGTACAGGAGGAGGAAGAACATCACGAAGGGCAAGCGGATCTCGCGAATTAAAGCGAACTGCTAGGCCATGCGGAGGGACCAAAGACAGCATCATGAGGATTAATAAATTCATCAGTGAAACGGGATTCTGCTCCCGGCGGGAGGCGGACAAGCTGGTCGAGTCAGGCCAAGTGACCATTAACGGCGTCAAGGCGGTTCTAGGCAGCCAGGCGGAGCCTGGAGACGATGTCCGGGTCAATGGGAGACCGATTGCGGCGAAGCGCTCTAAGCATGTGTATATCGCTTTAAATAAGCCGGTGGGGATCACCTGTACAACGGAAACGCATGTGAAAGGCAATATTGTGGATTTCGTTGGGCATCCGGAGCGGATTTTTCCGATTGGACGACTGGATAAGGACTCGGAGGGATTAATCCTGCTCACCAGCGATGGTGATATCGTCAACAAAATTCTGCGGGCGGAAGGCAAGCATGAGAAGGAATATATCGTGACCGTGGATCGGCCGATTACACCTAGCTTTGTGAAGGCGATGAGCGAAGGCGTTAAAATTCTCGGGGAAATGACGTTGCCGTGCAAGGTGACGCGGGTTTCGGATCGGGTGTTCCGAATTATTCTGACCGAGGGGAAGAATCGGCAAATTCGCCGAATGTGCAGCGCTCTCGGGTATGAGGTGCGCAGGCTGCAGCGCATTCGGATTATGAACATCCATCTCGGCCAACAGAAAGTGGGCACCTGGCGCGACTTAACCGAACAAGAGAAGCGGGAGTTGGGCTTGGCCCTGAATTACGAGCTTTCCTAACGTGACACGGTCTACGAAAAATAAAGGACAGGCTTGCCTCGAAAGGCGCCTGTCCTTATTTCTTTATTCGTGGGCAGCCGTTACGCCAAGCTGCTCGGTGCTATCCACGTACTTGCGGATGATCGAGACTTCGACCCTGCGGTTCTGTGCGCGGCCCGCAGCCGTATCGTTGCTGGCAACAGGGTGATATTCCCCATATCCGATGGCACTAAACTTCTTCGGATCCAAGTTCGTGTTAAGCAGGAGTATCTTCATAAAATTCAACGCCCGCACCGAGCTTAAATCCCAGTTGGACGGGAATTCATAGGTTGAGATCGGTACGTTGTCGGTATGGCCGGATACGATAACCTCATAATCCGGAAATTGCTGAAGCATGTTGGAGATCGCCTTAGCTAACTGACGAGCTTCCGGTTTCACCACGGCTTCTCCTGAAGCGAAAAGCGCCTTGTCGCTAATCGTGATCATCAGCTGGGATTGATTGAGTTTCGTTTCCAGGTCATCCGTTAATCCATTTTCCTTGATATAGGTGTCTAGCTGCTTCTTCAAAGCTTCCAGGTTCTGCTGTTCTTGACGCTTCAGCTCGTTCTTCTTCGTCATTAAGCCATCCTGGGTGGATTTTGGCGTCTCGATTTCGCTGAGCGAAGTCTTGTTGTTGCTGATCATGGCGTTTTGATCGAGGACACTGGTGCCTCCGGTCAGCACGCTCTTAAATGCTTCGCTCATCTCTTGGAATTTCAGAGCATCAACCGTGCTCATCCCATAAAGGACGATAAACAACGCCAACATCAGCGTCATCAGGTCAGAATAAGGGAGCAGCCAGCTCTCGTCGGCATGTTCCTCGTGATCTTGGTGTTTTTTATTCTTTTTGCTCACCATCACCGGCCCCCTTTTCAAAGATTTCCGCACGTTCCGCAGGGGTTAAGAACACGGCAAGCTTCTGTTGAATAGCAATCGTAGACACACCCGATTGGATGGACAGCAGGCCTTCCACCATCATCAACCGGATCTCCATCTCTTTCTTCGAGAGACGCTTCAGTTTATTGGCGATTGGGTGCCAAAGAACATAACCGGTGAAAATACCGAATACCGTCGCGATAAATGCACCCGAAATCGCATGAGCCAGAATCTCCATATCGCTCATGTCGGACAATGCGGCGATCAAACCAACCACCGCACCGAGTACCCCGAGCGTTGGGGCGTACATCCCCGCCTGGGAGAACATCAAGGCGCCGGCTTTGTGCCGTTCTTCCGTAGCGGCGATATCCTCGGTCAGGACATCCTGAACGAATTCCTGATCGTTACCGTCGATGATCATCCGCATGCCGCCGCGCAGAAAATCGTCGTTGATCTCTTCGACCTTCGCTTCTAGCGCCAGCAAGCCTTCGCGGCGGGTAATGGTCGCCCATTCCGTAAACAGGGTGATCAACTCCGCTTTGCTGATCATTTTCGGTTTGACGATCGTCATTTTGATCAAGGTCGGAAACTTCTTCAACTCCGATAACGGGAAGCCCATAAACAGCGTTGCCGCCGTTCCGACAAAGATGATGACGAAGGCCGCAGGGTTCTGAACCAAGCTTTCTACGGGTGCGCCTTTCAGGAACATCCCTAAAATCAGGGCGATTAATCCGAGAATCAAACCAATAATTGTTGAAAATTCCATTGTACACCTCGTCCTTGAGAGAAATTGATACCAACTTGCCCTTCCGCGTCCTTGCGGAAGAGACTGACACACCAGTCTGAAACGATTAACTATTTTATCGACAGATTTCCCTTTTTTTTTAAGTGGTTTTTTCCGGTATAATAAGATTACGGTCAGAATGGAGAAGGCCGAAAGGGAGGATATCGCAGTGGGCGTAAAACACGGCAGGGATTATGAATTTATTTTGGCTGATTTGACGAACGCGGTTGGCCGGATTCAAGATAGCTATCTTTTCTTCGAAATGGAGCCCTCGGAATGGGAAGGGTTATCGGATACGGATCGAGGCGAGGTGCTTGAAGCTCTGGCGGAGGATTTATTCTTTGGGTTGGGCTCGGAGCCGATGATTGAGGTAGGCAGTGCGATCGTGATCTATGATCCCGAAGGACATCGCATCAATATCCTGATTGGGGATTCCGAATTGACCTCCGTATCCTTGATATGACCGGATACTGTTGCTGCCGCTGTACCGTCCAATGGCGATAAGCATGAAGGCAGGGGTTTGAGAATACAATAGTTGGAGACGAAGCTAGGACAAATCAAACTTCAGATCCTGGTGCGTGACGAGGAAACTTACATATACAGGAGTTCTTGAAGAGAACGGGAGGAAGAATAATGCCGTTTACACCGCAAGAAGTAGAAGCGCATTTGGAAAAACTGGAAGGATGGGAACTAGAGGAAGGACGATGGATTTTTCGTAAATATACGTTTTCCAACTTTATGAAGGGAATCGCATTTGTTGATGAGGTAGCAGCGATCTCGGAAGCATTTAACCACCATCCCTTTATCACGATCGACTATAAAACGGTAACGCTCCGTTTGACCTCTTGGGAGGAAGGCGGCATTACGGCCGTCGACATCAAGGAGGCGCAGCAATATAACGAGGCCTACGAAAAGATGCGGTCAGGGGATTAACCAAATCAGAGCATGATCGAAACTATAGGGGTAACAAAACGACCGCCGGGAACGTAAATTCCCGGCGGTCGTGCTTTTTCGTGCTTTTATTTTTTCTCCGCAAGCCACATGGCGACGTTCGCAATTTCCTCTTCCTTTAAGCGATCCTTAAAAGAAGGCATCATGCCGCCCTTCCCTTTAGTGATGATGGAATACAGTTGTTCTGCCGTCAATTCCGAGCCGATCTTCTGCAGATTTGGGCCCGCTCCGCCTTGCAATGTATCACCGTGGCAGGAGATGCAATTTGCTTTGACGATGGCTTCGGCTTGTTCTGCGTTCATGGTGATTTCAGGCATTTGCGGCTTGGCTTCTTGCTCAGCCTCTTCCCGGCTTGGCAAGGTGAACATCAATACTAGGGCTAAAGCGCCTGCGATGACGAACAAACCGCTCATGATCCACTTTTGCATTTCAATCGCCCCTCCTATGTATGCTACCTATCCATTATAACGGAACACGCGGGTTGATCATAGTCTTTGTGTCCAAATTAGGAACAAAAATGATCCGTTTTCATTAAATTGTGTGCCATAAGTCATAGTCTTAATCAAAACAGGACATAAAAAGGGGCGTGCCTTTATTCAGGCAGCCCCTTATGAACCATGCAATAAAACGGTTTGGACACCCCGCCAGGCGTCATCTTCTCGTACAGATCCGTGATGACAAACCCAGCCTTCTGGTAGGCCCGGATCGCCCGGGTGTTCCAGGTCAGCACTTCAAGGTCAATCTGGTTTTCCGGCTTACGGCGCCGGGCTTCCTCCACGATGGTCCTCACAAACTGCTTGCCCAGCCCATGGCCGCATAGCTCGGGCTTCATGCCGATGCCAAGCCGGGTGACTCCTTCCATCGGGAAGTACTGTGCGAAGCCGGCAAGCTCGCCCTTTGCATTCAACACGGAGACATACTGTTCGGCGCGGATCGCCGGGTTCCCAAACTCCACGTCGAGCGCTTTCATTTGCTCCCAAGGCAGCCAGCTGTAGATGTCGTAAGGAGAATCGTAACGCCAGGTGCAAATTTCCGCGCCATGGGCTTCTTCCATCGGCACGATACGAAACGGAGACATCGATTGGTCCATATTGCCCCTCCTTTGTTAAAGGAAAGTCCGTCGTAATTGTTCCATTATCCTCACAATAGCCGGAATTACGCAGCTTGTAAAGGTTTTTGCCCCCCCTTCGGGAAATTGTGAGATTTGCGCGGGATTTTTAGCTTTGTGGCAACCTTTTTCCGGGCTGTTTCGTTATATAGATAAGGGTGCAGATAAAAAAAGACCGCAAGGCGGTTCTAACAGGAACCCGGCCTGCGGCGAGTAAGTGATGATGAACAGGATGAAACCGATAGATCAATGGATTACGATTCCGCAGCGTAGACGGAATAACCGTATTTACTGAGAACTCGCTTCGCGCCAACGTAGCGGTTCTGGTAATAACTATTGCTTAACTTGTCGATCCGGATGCCCTTGGATGAGGACGCGTGAGCGAATTCACCGTTGCCGATGTAAACACCGACATGGGATACTTTGCCCGTCCCCGTCGTCTTGAAGAAGACGAGATCCCCAGCTTGAAGCTCGCTCTTGGGTACCGGTGTGCCTTGCTTATACTGGGCGGCGGACACACGCGCCAGCTTGATGCCCATCTTGCTGAAGACGTACCGGGTAAATCCGGAGCAATCAAATCCCGCTGTCGTGGTGCCTCCGAATTTATAAGGCGTCCCGTACACGGAATCGACGATACTGGATAGCGTCGTTGTCTCGGCTTTTGCGGAGTCGGCAAAGGCGCTACCTGCCCCCAAGGTAAATAGGAGGGCTAAACTCGTTACCGCTGCTGTCAAAGTCTTTCTCAAGATGTCTTACTCCTTCCAAGGCCTACGAGGTTAGCTTATGGATTCGGTTGAAGGTTCCCTATGATTTGCTATAGAGGTAAGTAACCTTGATTGAAATGGTAGTTATTAGTTTGGGAGCTGTTACCTTTATAGCGAAAATCAATTCACCCTATGGTGGGTCCCCCGCTTCCCGGGTGCGTGGGAATTCGGCAGTTTCATTGTAGATTGCACCCAAGATCTTGCACAGAAACAGTTACAACAATAATTACAAAGTTGTTACCATTTACGTTGTTCATTTTACCAAAGGCGTCCAGAGTTGACAAGTTTGTCGAAAAAAAACGCTTCTATTGGCCTGTTTTCGCGAGGCGATTCGTGGGTAATGGTTCCTAAGGGACTGGGGCTAGGGAGAAGGGAAGACAAGGAAAAAACCCGCAGAGACGTTGTTATCAACATCCCCACGGGCTTCGTAGCGAGTTCTTATTGAACATCATCGTGTTCAGCAATTTCACCGGTCACATCTTCATACTTGTCGTTGCTCATGATCCGTTTCGCTCCAACGTAACGCTCGACGTAATACTTCTCGCTTAATTTGCTGATGACTACACCTTTGGAGGAGGAGGCATGAGCAAATTTGCCGTCGCCGACGTAGATGCCGACATGAGAAACGCCTTTACCGGAAGTATTAAAGAAGACCAAATCGCCCTCGATCAATTCGCTCTTGTCAACCGCAGTTCCCATTTTGTATTGGGATGCGGATTGGTGAGGCAGCTTGATGCCGATCTTCGAGAAGACGTACATCGTAAATCCAGAACAGTCGAACCCGTCGGTTGTGGTTCCGCCCGCAACATAGCTGCTTCCGAGCGCGCCGCCGATGACGCTGTCCAGTTTGGAATCGGCGAAAACGCTGCCAGTTCCAATGGTGAAAAGCATGGCAAAACTTACTGCTGCTACCGTCAAACGCTTCTTCAAGAAGTTATGCTCCTTCCAATGCCTACGAGGTTAGCTTAAGGATTCGGTTGAAGGTTCCCTATGATCCCTCTAAAGCGAGATCAATTCACCCAAAGTGGTTCCCCCGTTTCCCTGGTGAAGGGAATTCGGCTTTGTTTTTCACACCTGACATTTCTTATTTGACATCCGGCACCAATCTCCTGCCAAAGATGACAAAAATAATTACAAAACTGTTACTGAAATTGCGTTGCTGTTATTGTAACAAAGTCAGGTATCTTTTGGCAATGCCTAATTCACAAGATTAAGAGGGGAAATAGGACTGAAGGCCTTCGCCAAACGGCGAAGGCCTTGTTGTTACGGGGTTTTTGAGGAGTTAAAAAATTTTAACTTTTTTGTGCCTTTGACTGCCAAAGATGAAATTGAGAGGCGATCTTCCAGACCTTAAACGTGCAGCGGAAGAGGGGATAAGCCTGCTGCAGGATCAGGGCCAGCATCCCCGTCCAAACCCAAGATGCGGTTCCGAACAGAAGGAAGAGGATCAGGCCAAAAGCCCCGAGAATCAACGAGATGGAGATGCCCTGCAAGAGGGTTCGGAAGCAAACCAGCAGGGAATTCCAAACCCCGGCCTTAAACAGGTAGCCGAACTGGACAAATAACAGGCACTGCCGGATGAACCAGCCGTAGATGAACCAGCCAAGAATCAGACCAAGCCCGGTGAGCCAGGTTGCCATCGGGATTTCCATCCCGGTGAGTCCCGGCCAGAGCGACAGCAGCCTCGGTACAATCCAGAAGGCGGGCAGCAAGGTAAGCACGAGCTCCATCGCGTAAAACAGAATCACCGGTTTGCCAAATTCCTTCATCCCTCGGAACAGGGGGAACCCCGGGCTGCGGTGATCGGCCGGTGTGAAGCCGTAGAAGATTCCGGCTTGGATCAACGGAGTCAAGATCATGCGCAGGACGACCATCCCTGCCAGCAGCCAGCAATACAGCCGAACCTCGGGATTGCTCCATAAATTCATTTGTCCCTCAAGCAAGAACAGTAGTTTCGACAGCGCAGTGGGCGGCGGGTCAGGATATCGTTGCAGCAGCGCCATTACCGCGGTATCGACCAACCGGTACAAGAACAATCCCCACAGCAGCTGGTACAGAAACAAGATGATGACCGAGGGAAATTGGCTTTTCAGGGCAGTCCACCCCAAACGAACGAAACTCATTTCTTTCCCTCCTTATAGAAGTATGGACCTAGGTTTACCACAGAAGTCCCCCAAGGATCGCTTCAAGCAGCTTGGTGACGCTCATATTGGAGCGGGACAGCGTGGTTTCAGGGACTTCCGCTTTCAGATAGTTGTTGATGTGAAGGTTCTCCACCGTTAAGGTGTAATCCGGATCGATCTGAACCCATGCCAGCGGTGCTTTATATTGCATCTTGATCTCGAGGCGAGTATCTTCCCCGTTCCATTGCTTGCGTACGGTGTGACCATCGGTGAAGGTAAACAGCAGCGGAACCTTCGGGTGGGTTGCCCCTTTGCGGGTAAAGACTACGTTCGACTCGTAAATCCGGCCGCCTTCTTGGCTGATCGGAGTGATCTGAATTTTTTCCACTGCAAAATCCGCCATTTTCCCGTCATAGACGTATTGCTGAAAATACTCTTTCCAGCTGCGGCTGGTCACTTGCTCAACCACCCGTTGGAAGTCGGCGGTCGTTGGGTGCTTAAACCGGTACTTCTGGCTGTACGTGCTCAGAATCCGCTTCATCGTCTTGCTGCCGACCTGCCGCTCGATGTCAAGCAGGATTAACTTGCCTCGGTAGTACGCATTCTTGGCATAACCGTCCCCGGAGCCGTATTTCCAGGCGTTCTGGGTCAAGGAAGCCGGCGAGGTAATCATGGCGGACTGGATCGGCAAATTCGGGGTGATTCCGAACTCCTGCTCCATGAGCTTATCCTCTGCATAAGAGGCAAAAGCTTCATCCAGCCAAGCTTCCTCGAATTCATTGTTGGCGATCATCCCGTAGAAGAACTGATGGGCGATTTCATGGATGACCGTGCGCTCCAGATCGTCGTATCCGGGGGAATCGCTGACGGCTCCAAACGCGGTGACCAAGGTTGGATATTCCATACCTCCCGCACCGTTTGCGTTCGCCGGTGGAACCACAACGGACAGCGTGGAATACGGGTATCGTCCATACCACTTACTGTAGTTCGCCAGAGCTACCTTGGCGGCATAGAAGTAACGTTCCTTCAGATCCTTATGTGCAGGATCGAGATACAGCTTGATCCGCACGCCGGGAACTTCGGCGGAGGAGAACGGCTCTTCTACATAGATGAAGTTCGGCGAAGCCGCCCAAGCGAAATCGTGGACGTCGTCGGCGTAGAATTGCAAGGTTTTCCGTCCGTCCTTCAAGACCGCCTTTTTGGTCTGAAAACCGGTGGCTGCCACGGTGTACGTTTCGGGCACGTTGATCCTTACGCTATAAATCCCAAAGTCGGAGTAAAATTCCGAGTTTCCGTGATACTGATGGAGGTTCCAGCCTTCGGACGTCCGCCCCCGGGTACCCACCGGCTCGTACACGCTAATCTTAGGAAACCATTGCCCTGCCATGACGAAATCGTCGGCCACGCCCATGCGGGCAAAAATCTTCGGCAGCTTGACGGTAAATTTCATCCGCAGCGTCAGGCTTTCGCCGCCCTGGACCGGCACGGGCAGCCGCACCTTGGCTAAAGTTTTATCCTTCGTATTGCCGTCGTCAGGCTGAACGTACTGAATCCGATGCAGCAAGGAGATGCCGTCGGTCGTTTTCAGCTCGGTGATCTCCATGGATCCCCAGCCGTCTTTGGGCATGACGTCGTTCCGCAGTTTTCCGCCCGATTCCTTCATAAAAGTCGTATCCTCGGAAGCAAACGCGTTAGGATATAAGTGCAAGTACACCTCGTTGATCGTTTTCTTGCCGGGATGGGTCCAAGTCAGCGTCTCCGAGCCGGTTAACGTACCTTCCTGCTCGTTCAGCGTGACGTCGATGTGGTATTCGGCGACCCGATTGCTGAGCACTTCGGCGGTCGGTTGCTGAATGGTTTCAGTTTGCGGCGGTGCAGGGGTTTGTCCGGTTTTTTGGACCGCTTTAGGCCCCGCCTTGGCCGGTACGAACGAAGCCAGCGAATCCCCACCTCCCCGCAGGGTCACCCAGGCGGCTCCGAGGGTGAGGCACAAGGCAAGGATGGAAATGCCGTAGACAATAGTACGTCGGGTCATACAATGGATACCTCCCGTTGACAAGCATCTACAGCATGTATATGTTTGCATTTGGAAGATTATTAGTTAAAATTGAGAGGTAGTTAAAAAGCCATTTTTTGAACTTGGATTGAAATGTAAGGATAACTATATAAGCCGCTTTTGTTTAATGGGAACGGAGGCGGCAGGCACGCAGGAATATGGAGGGAATTATGGATCAGACACCGAAATCGGGTAAAAAGATTTTTGCCCTCAACATTATCAGTAATGATGAGAAGAGCAAACATAAAGGCTTTGGCGCGGGTTCCATCGATTTGAACAGCATGTCCCCGGTCATCATCGACGGCGATGAGGTGTACATTGACATCGGAGCCATGCACGCCAAAAGCAAGGTGGAGAAAGGCATCAAATTTTCGACCAACCGTGAGGACGTTCCGAATGGCCGCCAGGTCTGGATCGTTTGGGTCGCGGTAGACCGCGGGCCGGAAGGCCAGTTCTACGGTGGAATGACGGCTTGCGAGATGTTGATTGATACTGAAGCGCGCCGCGGCTGGAAAATTCTTGCTGACCATGTCAACAAAATGGATTATGCGTTAAAACGCAGAGTGATTTTGGACGGGTTGAGCAAAGAGCAGAAGGCCGGGTTGAAGCAGCTGCTGATCGAGACCAACGCGGAATGGTGGGACCGCTCGCCGGAAGAGCTGAAGGCGGCATTGGACGCGTAAACTGAATAGACGAGGCAAAAGAGAAGCGCCCCTATCCGGTTGGATCCCGGAGGGGCGCTTTGATTTGCAAATGGATGCTAGCGATGGGGGATGACCTGAACCTTCGGCGAATCCGCTGTTTGCGGGTCCTTGCCCAGTAAAATCGTCAGTCCAAACAGCGTCACGAGGATGGTCGCCCCCATATCGGACATGACGGCCACCCACAGCGTGAGCCAGCCGGGGATCGTCAGCAGCAGGGCCATCAGCTTAAGCGCAAGGGAGAGGCCGATATTCCAGGCGACGATCCGGCCGGCCCGCCGGGCGATGCGGATGGCGCGGGGGAGATGGCCAAGATGATCCTGCATCAGCACGATGTCGGCGGTCTCTACGGCGCTGTCCGTGCCTTGGCCCATGGCGATCCCGAGGTCGGCTGCGGCCAAGGCCGGAGCGTCGTTGATCCCGTCGCCGACCATCGCCACCGTCCCGCGGCCGGCCAGCGCCTGGATGTGCGCGACCTTCTGCTCCGGCAGCAGGCCGGCATGCCATTCGCTGACACCGCTGCGGTCAGCGATCGCTTGGGCTGCCGCGGCGTGGTCGCCCGTCAGCATGACGGTGCGGGCGACTCCGGCGCGGTGCAAGGCGCGGACGACGTCCGGGGCTTCCGGACGGAGTTCATCAGCGAGGCCGAACAGGCCCAACACGCGCGTGGATTCCGCGGCGAGCACCACGGTGAGGCCCTCCGCCTTCAGGCGAGCGAGGTCTTCGGTAACGTGCGCCCGCTCCTCGCCGCCGAGGGAGAGCTGCGCGAGCAGCGCTTCGCTGCCGACGAAGCAGCGAACGCCATCGACCTCGGCGCTCACGCCAACGCCGGGCAAGGTCACGAGCCCGGCGGGCTGCGCCCAGCCGTTGCCGCGCTGGGCGCCATCGGCGCGAGCTCCGTGAGCGTTGCTGCATTGCCCGCTGCTCGATGTTTCGCAGCGGCAGGCCACGTCGCCGCGATCGTCACTGTTGCCGCCGGCGCGGGCGGCAACGTAGCGCACCACCGCAGCGGCCAGCGGGTGCAGGGAGCCGCGCTCCAGAGCGGCGGCTACCGAGTAAAACCGCTGCGGCACATACGCGATCTCGCGCTGCACCTCCGGTTGCCCCTTCGTCAGGGTGCCGGTCTTATCGAACGCGATCGCGTCCAACTTCCCGAGCTGCTCCAGATGCACGCCGCCCTTGACGAGCACGCCGAGCCGCGCACATCGGGTCATCCCGCTGACCAACGGGATCGGCGAGGATAGCACAAGGGCGCATGGGCAGCCAACGATCAGGATGGCTAAGCCTTCATAGATCCATTTCATCCACGGCTGCCCGAACAGCAGCGGCGGAGCCAGCACCACAAGCGCCGCCAGAATCATGATGGCCGGCGTATACCACTTGGCGAACCGATCAATAAACAGTTCGGTTGGCGTCTTCTTATCCTGCGCCTCCTGCACAAGATGCATGATTTTGGCCAGGGATGAGTCTTCGTATGGTTTATCGATCCGGACTTGAAGCAGACCTTCGGAATTGATGCTGCCGCCGAATACCGGCATTCCGGGCTGTTTCGTGACCGGAATCGATTCGCCGGTAATGGCTGCTTCGTTGACGGCGCTCGTCCCTTCCAGGACCGTACCGTCCGAAGGGATCTTTTCCCCGGCTCGGACGAGAACGATATCGTTTGCTTTCAGCCGCGCGATCGGGACGATCGATTCCCGTCCATCCTGAACCACGATCGCTTCCTTTGGAGCGGCATCCAGCAGCGCTGACAGCGAGCGGCGGGCGCGGCTCATGCCATAGCCCTCCAGCAGCTCGTTCAGACCAAACAATATCGCGACCAGCGTCGCCTCTTTCCATTCCCCGATGATCACCGCACCGGTTAAGGCTACGGTCATGAGCGTATCCATGTTGAATTTCAATCGGAGCAGGTTACGCAAACCGCGCAGGAACGTGGTGTACCCGCTGAGAACAATGGCAGCCAGGTAACATGCAGTCTGTACGGCATTTGGCATGTCGAGCACAAACGTCCCCCCGTAGATCACGGCGGAAATCACCAGCAGCCATAGTCCCAGGCGGCTTTCATGTTCTTGCGGTTCACTGTTGTTTCCAGGTTCTGTGGCCTTCTGGGAGACTGCTTCCGAGGCAGCCGCAGCCGCCGTTCCGTCAGCGGAGCTGGGACCCGGTAAGACTAAGGTTGCTCCGTCCCTTTTCAAAATCCGCTCCACCTGCTTCAAATCCACAGCGGGATCGATGAGCAGGCGCCCGCTATTATATAGAAGAGAGGCATCCTTCCCGTGATCCAGGCGCTGGATTTCCTCCTGCATCTCCCTGGCACAATTCGCGCAGGACAACCCTTGAACACGATACTCTATGCGACGGTTCTCACCGGGCGTTTGATTTTTTTCCACAGTCGGATTCATTCGTTCATCCGCTCCTTCTGATGCTCCAGCGTCATGGCCACCAGCGTCTGAATATGATGGTCGCTTAACGAATAGTAGACGTTCTTGCCTTCTTTGCGCGATTTGGCGATATGGAGTGCCTTCAGCTGGCGCAGGTGATGGGAAGCCGTCGCCACGGAGACGTCGAGTAAATCGGCGATATCGCAGACGCATAGCTCCTGGTGCTGCAAATAATAAGCGATCTTCACCCGGTTCGGATCGGATAATGCCTTAAAAATCTGGACCATTCCGTTCACGTCCCGCTCCTCCAGACTATCCCGGAGCCCGTTCATGCGGGTGGTTTCGGTGCAGGTCTGCTCGCACACATCTGCGGTCTCTACCGAATCGGCCATGGATCGTCGACCTCCTTTATTCAAATCAACGTTTGAATGATATAGTTTAAGTATAAGCGATCTTATAGAATATTCAAAGATTCTTTTGAATGTTACGGCAACGAATTCAGGGGCTTTTCTGCCCCTATATGGTTCTTTTCGCGCCTCTTTACGGGATTATCCCTTTTGTTCAGAAGGGGATCGGGGAAGGAGAGCTTAGAAGGTAACCTTCTGAGGAGACCTTCTAAAGAGACCTTGTAATTGAGCGGAGTGATCGGACTTTAAAATAGGAACGAGTGCGGACCTATATCAATCGATCCCAAAGTGAGGAGGGCTGCATCGTGAGTGAGGCGGACTATATTAAGGCGATCGCTGACTTCATCGAAGCGAACATCCGGGCATCGCAAACAAGCAGCCAAACAGCTTCGTCTCTTCCTGATGCAACGGGATAATGGTCAAAAAGGATCGGACGGACGACCTAGGTGTCGGTAGCGATAGCGTCTCCTGACCAAACCTCGGCCTGCTTGTCGATGACCGACACATAGGGGTTGCCGTGAAAATAAAACCGCCACGGCTTCGCCGCATACTCCTCCGCATACGCGATGCCGATGCGTGGCGCCTGGACGATCGCCTCACCGGCTCCCGATCCCTCCGACATCGACCCGCCTTCGAGCCAAAGCGGTCCGCCGGGCTGATCGAGCGGCAAGCCGTTCAGCGCTTTGCTGATGTCCAGCGCGCGGCACAGCTTGCCGGGACCGCCCGTTAGGTCCGCCGGCTTGCGGGCGGCCGTACCGCGATAGCGGCGCATCGCCGCTTCATCTGCCGGGGACAAGGGCTCGACGGCACGGATCAGCACGGCTTGCGGGTCACCCTCCGTGCCAGTTACGACGTTCAGGCAGTTATACATGCCGTAAATCAGATAGACGTAGGCCGTTCCGCCGGGGCCAAACATGATGTCCGTCCGCGCTGTACGTCGTCCTCCGTAGGCATGACTGCCTTTGTCATGAATGCCGCCGTAGCTTTCCGTCTCCACAATGCGGCAGCGAATGTCGCCTTCTTCCGTACGGCGGACAAGCGTCTGTCCGAGCAGACGGGGGGCGGCCTCAAGGGCCGTCAATCGATAAAAAGCCGGGGGCAACGGCGCCCCCGGTTTGATTAGTTTCAAGATAGGGTCCATCGATAAGGAAGTCTCCTTGAACATTTTTTAACTATGGATTGCTTCCTTATATCGTAAAAACTTTTTCATGCGTTGTCCAACTCCTGCCGCGCTAATCCATCCACCAGCGCTTCAGATCTTCCCACCAGGAGTGACTTTCTTTCTTCTGCTCCTCGGCTGGAGGCGGCACCGGCTCGGCTTCGCCTTCCCCGTGTGCAGTGCAGTACTCCGTTGGCTCCGTTCCCTCAATGAACACTTCCAGCTTCTTGTCCGGGCAATCCTTCGTGGCGAGCAGACCCGTTTCCGGATCGATGTATACGCTGACCACCCCGTCAGGGATTGGGAAGATCTTCGGAGGTACTTTTTCCAACGCTTTCTCCGTGTATTTGGCGAAGATCGGCGCGGCTTTGCGCGACTCCGTGGTGCCAAGCGTCTTGCCCTTGTCATAGCCGACCCAAACGGCCGTCGACAGCTCCGGCGTAAAGCCGACGAGCCAGGCGTCCGTGCTGGTCGTCCCGGTTTTGCCGGCGACCGGCCGTTTGATTTCGTTGGAGACGCGGTTGCCCGTACCTCCGGTTTCAAACACGCTCTCCATCAAATGCGTCAGCACGTAGGCGGCGGAAGCCTCCACGACCTGCTCGCTTTTGGCCGGTTTGGCCTCGTATAACACGCGCCCGCTGGCATCGGTAATCTTCAGCACCGCCACCGGTTTGACGCTGCGGCCCTGGTTGCTGATCACCGCAAACGCCGTGGCCATTTCGAACGGGCTGACCGGCGACGTGCCCAGTGCAAGAGAAGGAACGGCTTGCAGCGGGCTGGTGATGCCCATTTTCCGCCCCATTTCGATGACCTGCTCGGCCCCCACCGTCAAAATCGTATTGACCGCATAGATATTGTCTGAAGCTGCAATCGCTTGCCGCATATCGATTTCGCCCAGATATTTGTCGCCGAAATTTTTCGGACTGTACGTTTTGCGGTTGTCGTCATAATGGAACAGTGTCGGTTGACTGCTAAATTTACTGGCACTGGTCATTTTTCTCGAAGAGAGTGCTGTGAGATACATAATGGGCTTAAAGCTGGAGCCGGGCTGCCGCGTTGTGGCGAAGACATGGTTGTATTGACTTTTCTTGTAATTGACGCCGCCAACCATCGCTTTGATGTAGCCGTTGCGTGGATCGATGGAGATGAGAGCGGCCTCCAGATCCGGCGAGTTTGCCAGCTCCGAAGCCACCGCCGCTTCCGCTGCCTGCTGGGCATCCGGATCCAGCGTCGTGTAGATGTTCAGCCCGCCATGCTCAAGCAGCGTCTCGTCGAAGCCAAGCTCGCCGACCACCACATTGCGAATATAATCGCGGAAATAAGGAGCTTTATCGGTGGGACTTGGCTGCTTCGGCGATTGGAAGTTCAGGATGGCTTCATAAGCCTCATCGGCTTCCTGCTGTGTGATCCCACCCGTGGCGACCATCGCCGACAGCACGGTACGCTGGCGATCCTTGGCGTTCTTCATATGATTAAACGGCGAATAATAGGTGGGGCCTTTCGGGACCCCGGCTAACATCGCGCTTTCGGCCAGGCTCAGATCCTTAGCTGGTTTTCCGAAATACATCTGGGCCGCGGCTTCAATTCCATACGCGCCGTGTCCGTAATAAATTTCGTTGAGGTACATGCGCAAAATGTCGTCTTTGGAGTATTTCATCTCCAACTGAGCGGTGTACATCGCTTCCTTGATTTTCCGTGACCAGGTCCGTTCATGCGATAGATACAAATTCCGCGCCAGTTGCTGGGTTAAGGTGCTCGCTCCTTGGACAGTGCCCATTTCCTTGAGATTCACCAGGGCTGCCCGGGCCATCCCTTTCAAATCAAAGCCAAAATGGTTGTAAAACTGCCGGTCTTCGGTCGCTAGCGTCGCTTTGATCAGCCAAGGTGAGATGTCTTGCAGATCCACGCTTTCCCGGTTCTTCCCGCCATCGGAAAACACCGCGATCGTCTCTCCCCGGCTGTTGATTAGCTGCGAGTTCCGGTCCGATCCGGCGAGGGGCAGCTCGGCTTGGGACAAGTAGAGGAGCAGGATGCCGACAGCGCATAGGCCAAGTAAACCCGTGCCGACCATCAGCTTGAACAGCAGAAGCCACGGACAGCGAGGTTTACGTTTATGATGATGTCGATCACTGCGAACGAGTTTCTGCACGAGGGGACTCTCCTTTCCGATCCTATAGCAAATCCGTGCTGCGAACGTCTAAAGTTTAGTATGGGAAAGTTTGGGAGAGATCATTCACGCCAGAAGCCGTGCCTGCGCTGTTATTTCGGGAGATGTGTTATTATTTTTTCGTTTGGTACAATATAGGAAATGATGTTTGAGCTGACATGCGCGAATCATGATCATAGGAAAGAAGGTTGATAGCATGGAATTATGGTTTACGGAGAAGCAAACCCCGGTTTTTGGGATCACGGCAAAAATACGCGAAACGCTGGTTACGGAAAAAACGGAGTATCAGGACTTGGCGATGTTAGATACGGAGGAATTTGGCCGGATGCTCGTCTTGGACGGCATGGTTATGACAACCATCAAGGATGAATTCGTATATCACGAAATGATGGCGCATCCGGCGTTGTTCACCCATCCGAATCCGAAGCGGGTGCTCGTCGTTGGCGGCGGGGACGGCGGGGTCATTCGCGAGGTGATCAAGCATCCTGAAGTGGAGCAGGCCGTGTTGGTCGAGATTGACGGCAAGGTCATTGAATATTCCAAGAAATATTTGCCGGAAATTGCCGGGGGGCTGGACAATCCGCGGGTGGACGTACAGGTCGCTGACGGCTACATGCATATTATTGAAAGCAAAAATCAATACGACGTCATCATGGTCGATTCTACCGAACCGGTGGGGCCGGCGGCGCCTTTGTTCGAGCGTGGATTTTATCAAGGCATCTATGAAGCGTTAAAAGACGATGGCATCTTCGTAGCCCAGACCGATAACCCTTGGTTCAAAGCGGATTTGATCCAAAAGGTGAACAAAGACGTCAAAGAGATATTCCCGATCGTTCGCGTATACGGCGCCAACATTCCGACATACCCAAGCGGGCTGTGGACGTTCACGATGGGCAGCAAGGTTTATGATCCATTGCAGGTGGACGAGACGAAGATCCCCGAGCTGGACACCAAATATTATACGCCGCGCCTCCACAAGGCCGCATTTGTGCTTCCTAAATTCATTGAAGACCTTGTAAAGTAAAATACGTCGTTCGGACTATAAATGGCCTGTTTAAAGTGTGATAGTATGATTTATATCACTACTTTCACATGGGACAAGGCGGGATTCTTATCAGAAGGAATAACCCGGCCCGAAGCATGCTTGCGGGCCTGACGATGATTATTGTGGTTATGGTGGCGGGCTGGCTCTTTTACGGTCGCCCTGATGCACCTTCCGGCGGTTCAACGGAAACGCCGGTGCAAGCTCCGACGGCGGTTACAGGAGAAGCTTCAGACGTTGCGAACAACGACATTGCCGCTGATTCGCCGTATTTGTTGGACCATCTTCCCTTTAAGGAAGAGGAGGTCCTCGCGATTACTGCCGGGGGAAACGGCAAGAACGCCCGTATTCCTGCGGAACGGCAATTCGTCTTGTTGGAATCGCTGCGTTATACAGATATGAAGAGTGCGCTTGCGGGTCCGATGCCGGCGGCTTCCCGGAAGCCGATTGTTCTGCAGTTTAAGCTGGCGGACACGCACTATGAGCTGACCTATGATTTAACCAGCAATGCTTTTGAGTATCAAGGGAAATATTACTACGCTGACGACCGGGTGCTGCTGTTGATGCAAGGGCTGTTCCGCGAGCGGGAGGAGTTGGCTTCGTTGGACGCACTGCTGGAGCAAGCAAGGGTTGAGCAAGAGAAGGAAACCTCGGTTGATCCGGATGCGGCTCCTGCCGCTCCGCTGGACGGGGAGGCCGCGCAGGTCGATGGGCTCGACTTCGACGGCTGGGAGCAGCGATTGGCCGAGTCTCCGCCTGAGGAGATCGTTTGGGCCAAGCCTTTCTATGACGACGGCACTGGCCAGGTGAAAGAAGCCCGTTTATTTAAGGACGGGGTGTTGGAGTTGAATCGGATGATCGTTTTTACCCGGCCGGATCACCAGTGCGCGGCCGGCGTGAAGACGGGGATCAGCACGGATGACGTTACGAAGAAGCTAGGGACGAAGGCGCTGAAGCTGGAGAGCCGCTGGAGCTATAAAGTCGGGGATTATTTCCGGTTTCATGTATATTTTATGGATGGCAAAGTTAAATACCTCGCATTAAGTCAACCTTTGTAGGCCACATCAGGCCTTGACGGGAGAGAAGGAGCCGCTGCAGCAACGGCTCCTTTTTTTGCCTAAAGGGGGCGTTGTACCGCATATGTATTGAATTGCCGGGGCGAACTGGCTATAGTAGTACAGTAAGGATCGATGTCGGAAGGAGTTTTGACCTATGCCGGAGACCAAGCCGGTAAGCCTTGTGCTGACGAGCCGACAGGGAACGGAAGAAACGGTGCAGCACCTGCGGGGAGATATTATCCGCCGGAGCGACACCTTATACATCCGCTATGAAGAACCAGATCCGGGGCCGGATGGTGCCAAGACGCGCACGATGATTAAACTATCTGGCAACGAGCTGAAAATCATACGCCACGGAGGCGTAGAGGCCGAGCAAACCTTCCGCAGCGGCAGCCGGATACCAGGGTTTTACCGCTCGCCCTTTACCCGGTTTAACCTGTCTACCGACACCGTAAAGCTGGAATCCCGATGGGACGGGGCGGTTGGTCAGGTGATCTGGGAATACGATTTATACGTGTTTGAGGAACTATCAGGACGTTTTGAACTCAGTCTATATATACAGGAGGACGTTTAAATGCCACACAATCCGTTGGAACAAATGAACCAGGCACTGAAGGAAGCGATCCTGGATGCGATCGTATCCGCTGGTCTGGCGCAGCGGGAGGAAATTCCGGCGATCGTCTTAGAAGTGCCGAAGGATAAGGCGCACGGTGATTTCGCGACCAATGCGGCGATGCAGCTGTCGCGGATCGCGAAGAAGAATCCGCGCCAAATCGCGGAAGAGATTCTCGGGCAGCTGGACTATGGGAAGGCTGGGATTGAGAAGGCGGAGGTTGCTGGTCCCGGGTTTATCAATTTTACGTTAAGCAAGAGTTATTTGTATCCGATTCTGCTGCAGGTATACCGCGAGGGTGAGAACTACGGCCGCACGACATTAGGGAATGGAAAAAAAGTGCAGGTCGAATTCGTCAGCGCCAACCCGACTGGCAGTTTGCACCTCGGACATGCCCGCGGCGCGGCGGTAGGCGATGCGTTGTGCAACGTGCTGGATTTCGCCGGTTATGACGTAACGCGCGAATACTATATCAATGACGCTGGGAACCAGATCGTCAATCTGATCAAATCCATTGAGGCCCGCTACCGCCAGGAGCTTGGACAAGACGTAGAGATGCCGGAAGACGGATACCATGGCGAAGACATCAAAGGGTTCGCCAAAGAGCTCGTCGCCGAACAGGGGGACAAGCTGCTGGGGATGCCGGAAGAAGAACGGACGGCGTTCCTGCGCAAATTCGGACTGGAGAAGGAGCTGTCCAAAATTCAGCGCGACCTGGAACGCTTCCGGGTTCGCTTCGACGTTTGGTTTAGCGAAACGTCCCTGTATCAGGATGGCCAAGTAGAAGCATCGCTGTCCGAGCTGCGCGAAAAGGGGCAGACGTATGAGCAAGACGGAGCAACCTGGTTGAAGACGACGGCTTACGGAGATGACAAGGACCGCGTATTGGTGAAAAATGACGGGACCTATACTTATTTGACGCCGGACATCGCTTACCACCGCAATAAATATGACCGCGGCTTTGACCGGATCATCAATATCTGGGGAGCTGACCACCACGGCTATATTCCTCGGGTGAAGGCAGCAATGCAGGCGATCGGTAAAGATCCGGAGAAGCTGACCGTATTGATTGCACAAATGGTCAGCCTGTTCCAAGACGGCGAGAAGGTGAAAATGTCCAAACGGACCGGTAAAGCGGTCACTATGGTGGATTTGATGGATGAGGTTGGGGTAGACCCGATTCGTTACTTCTTCACGATGCGCAGCATGGATTCGCATCTGGATTTCGATATGGACCTGGCGATTTCCACCTCGAACGAAAACCCGGTTTACTACGTGCAATATGCACATGCCCGGATTTGCAGCATCTTCCGCCAGGCGGAGGAGCAAGGCATCCAGATTCCGGCGGCAGAGAATGTAAATCTCAGCAAGCTGACGGCTGAGCATGAATACGATCTGCTGCGGAAGCTCGGCGAGCTGCCGGAAGAAATTAACGTGGCCGCTGAGAACTATGCGCCGCACCGACTGGTCCGCTATGTCTATGAACTGGCGGCGCTGTTCCACAGCTATTACCGGGCGGAGCGCGTAATTACAGAAGACGCAGAACAAGCGGCGGCACGGCTGGTGCTGCTCGGCGGGGTGCGCACGGTACTTGCCAACGTGCTTCGTTTGATCGGCGTGTCCGCGCCAGAAAAGATGTAATTCGCGGAAGCTGTTACGCGAGTTATATCTAGTTGGGAGGCTCTTTGCATGATTATCCCGCTTAATCAGACGCTAATGCTCTTTGAATCCTCCATGATTCCGATGGATCAGATGAAGGCTTGATGCGGATATCAACCGTAGACGACTGACCAAAAGGGATAATCGTGCAAAAGGTGCTCCAAAGAGACCTATACCGCTTATAAAAAGATTCAGTGTGCCTGCTTCGTGTTGAACTGCTGTATCCCAGCACAGCACGGAGCAGGCACATTGCGATTAGATCAGTCCGCAAAGGGAAGCAGCAGGCGGCGGGCTTTAGCTTCTGCTACGCCCCAATTTGGTGCGCAGCAGGCGCACCGCGCTCAGCTCGCCAGCGCCTCCGCCTTTGGCTCTGGCCGCTGTGCTGGCTGGCGGCTTAGCGGTACGGCGCAGCCGGCGCTTGACCTCGCTTGGCTTCATGTCCGGCTTCATGGCCAGCAGCAAGGCCACGGCACCGCTCACATGGGAAGTTGCCATGGAGGTGCCGCTCATTTCGCGGTAACCGCCGCCCAGCCAGGCTGAGCTGATTTTTTCGCCGGGGGCGTAAATATCGATATTGGGACCGTAGTTGCTGAAGGAGGCGATTTTGCCATCCTTGCCGGTCGCGCCTACAGAGATCGTTTGCGGGTAGCGGGCCGGGTAATCGCAGCCGCGGCCCTTTTTGTCGTTCCCCGAGGACGCGACAACGACGATGCCTGCGTTATAGGCTTTGCGGATAATATTTTGCAGTGAGGCACTGTTGCTCTTCATGCCAAAGCTCATATTTACGATGTGCATCCGGTTGCGTACGCACCAGTCGATGCCCAAAATGATGTCAGAAACGAAGGCGGAGCCATTATGATCAAACGCCTTCACCGGAAAAATCAAAGAACGCGGGGCCACGCCCATCATCCCTTGAGATCCGCCGGAGGCCGCGATGGTTCCGGCGATATGCGTGCCGTGTCCGTTATCGTCGTATGGTAAGCTGATCCGATTCAAGAGATTAATCCCCCGGGCCAAAGAATGGCGAAGATCCGGATGGTTGAAATCGGCTCCCGTATCAATCACGCCGATACGGACCCTGTAGCCTGTGGACACGGACCAGGTTTCCGGGGCGCCGATTCGCCGTACCCCCCAAGGGATTGAAGGAGTTTGCCCCTTGTTGGCCGGGGCTGGGCTATGGACGCTGACGAGGCTGTCTTCTTCGACCCACAGGCCGAAGCGGGAGCGGGCCACTTCCCCGCGTAAACCGAGGGGACAGATCAGCGCCTGCAGCAGCGAGGATGTGCGGATGTGCCGCAACGCGGGATGCTGGCGCTTGTGCTTAAGCAATTGGCGGACGCATTCGGCGAATTCGGCCGGGTGCGCAAAGCGGATAATGATGCGACCGCTTTTTCCGGAGGCGTCGACATGATCGTTCAAAAACCTGAGGAATCCGGAGTAGTCCATGTATGAGTAGCCCCTCCTACGCATCGTGTTGCAGTATAGTATGACGTTCCTTTTTTCATTGAATGGGGAAGCGGCCCTGTTTTGATGGAAATGGGCCCGGATTGCTGCTTTTCGCGCGAATCCGGCGTGTCAAAGTGCAAATCTGGACATAGGATGAAGGGAAGGCCTTGCGGCTTTCGCCAACCCAAGAGAGGGCAAGGCCTTCTTTTGGGGAAGGATACAGTCAAGGAGCGGGGGACTAGGGGTTCTCCGCTCCTTCCCTTTTTCCGGCGGGGCTTTGGTGTGTTTTTAAAACTTGCAATTTGGTGCCAAATAGGTTTTACTATTGTGTGATATGGATATGTTAGTGAAAGAAACCGGCTCTAACGATAAGGTTTCATCATTGCTTTATAGTGAACTTTTGCGTGAGAGGAAGTGTCCGTAACGTGAGTACCCCGCTGAATTTGAAAATCGACCCGGAGAAAATCCAGGAAATTCCTATGGTCGACTTGGCCTTTATGATCTTGAAGGCGGCAAATACGCCGTATTACTACCGTGACTTGATGAATGAGGTCGCCAAGCTTCGCGGCATGACCGAGGAGCAAATTAACGAGGCGATTGCGCAGCTTTATACGGAGATCAACATTGATGGTCGGTTTGCCTGCGTTGGCACCAACCTGTGGGGCCTGAAACGCTGGTATCCGATCGAGCGGTCGGAGGATCCGGTTGGCAACTCCAAGCGTCCGCGCATCATTAACGATGATGACGACGATCTGGAAGACGACGATTTTGTGGAAGAGGACGATACATACGTATCCGAAGACGAAGAGGATTACGATGTGCTCGACGGGGATTCCGAAGACGAGTTGTTCCCGGATGATGACGATGACGACGTGGAAGATGTTGATGACGATGAGTTGCTTCCTGACGAAGAACTTGAAGACGAGGACGACCTTGTCGAAGAGGACGAAGATCTGGACACCGATGCGGATTTCGACGACAGCGACGAGGATTAATCGGCCTCGGGGCAGGGGCCTCGCGATTTCCTTATAAAGGACGGCAAAGGCCGTCCTTTTTCATGCCTTATTTTGTTCATAGATGCGCTCCGCCTTGACTTGACACGGACTAGGGTAACGGGTAAACTATTGCATGGGCTTATGATTCAAACCTATATAAAATGTGAATTTATTAAAAAGTGCCCCGACCAATTCGGGTGTCACTTTTTATTTTTTTATGCCTTTTTGGCTATGTTTTACCGGATAATAGGTTACGCTAATGATCTAAGTTACCTGAATTTCTGGGATCCGATTGGTTTGTGAACACGTACTACTTTAGGAGGTTTTTGGCTGTGGCAAAATACATTTTCGTGACAGGCGGGGTCGTATCCTCACTGGGGAAGGGCATTACGGCGGCTTCGCTGGGAAGGCTGTTGAAGAACAGGGGATTAAAGGTAACGATCCAGAAATTCGATCCTTATATTAACGTCGATCCGGGCACGATGAGCCCGTATCAGCACGGGGAAGTGTTCGTCACGGACGATGGCGCCGAGACCGACTTGGATCTGGGCCATTATGAACGTTTTATCGATATCAATCTTTCTAAGAACAGCAATGTGACGACAGGGAAAATCTATTCCTCCGTTATCGGCAAAGAACGCCGGGGCGAGTATCTGGGCGGTACGGTTCAGGTCATCCCGCACATTACGAACGAAATTAAAGAGCGTGTCTTCCGCGCCGGGCGGGAAGCGGGATCTGACGTTGTAATCACCGAGATCGGGGGAACCGTCGGTGACATCGAGAGCTTGCCGTTCCTGGAAGCGATTCGTCAAATCAAAAGCGACATCGGACGCGAGAACGTGATGTATATTCACGTGACGCTCATTCCATATATCAAAGCGGCTGGCGAAGTTAAAACCAAGCCAACGCAACACAGCGTCAAGGAGCTGCGCAGCATCGGGATTCAGCCGAACGTGATCGTCTGCCGTACGGAGCATGAGCTGTCGGACGATATCAAAGCGAAAATCGCACAGTTCTGCGATGTAGATCCAAGCGCGGTAGTGGAGTGCCGGGATGCCAACACGCTGTACGAAGTACCGCTGAACCTGCGCGATGAAGGGCTGGACGAAATCGTCGTTAACCATCTGAAGCTGACGACGCCGGCTCCGGATATGCGTGAGTGGGAAGGCCTCGTTGACCGGATCAACAAGCTGGAGAAGACGGTGGAAATCGCCATCGTCGGGAAATATGTAGCGCTGCATGACGCCTATCTCAGTGTGGTAGAATCGTTGTCTCACGCTGGTTTTGATGCGAATGCGGATGTGAAGATTCGCTGGGTAAATGCAGAAGAAGTAACGGACGAGAACGTGGATGAGCTGCTGCAAGGCGTCGGCGGGATTCTTGTCCCGGGCGGTTTCGGCGATCGCGGCATCGAAGGCAAAATTACGACGATCAAATATGCCCGTGAGAAACGGATTCCGTTCTTCGGTATCTGCTTGGGGATGCAGGTCGCAGTGATCGAATACGCTCGTTCGCTTGCCGGACTTCAAGGCGCGAACAGCTCGGAGATCAACCCTGCCACCGAGTATCCGGTGATCGACCTGCTGCCGGAGCAGAAGGATATCGAGGATCTGGGCGGTACGATGAGACTTGGGTTGTACCCTTGTAAGCTGGCACCAGGATCGCTTGCGATGCAATGTTATAACGACGAATTGATCTACGAGCGCCATCGCCACCGGTATGAGTTCAACAATGCGTACCGTGAGACGTTGGAGCGCGTTGGCCTGCGCATTTCCGGGACATCACCGGACGGACGCCTGGTGGAAATCGTCGAGCTTCCGGATCATCCTTGGTTCCTGGCGGTGCAGTTCCATCCGGAATTTACCTCCCGTCCGAACCGTCCGCAGCCGTTGTTCCGCGAGTTCGTGAAAGCTTCGATCGCACACTTGTCCTAAGCAAATTGACCGCAAATCCCAATTTCAAGCCACCTGTAATTTTGGGTTAACTGATTTTTTAAGGCTCTTTTTTCCAGTGGGGAAGGGTTTTGCAAATCGGGAGCGAAGTATTTACTTATGACCAGGATTACATGGTGGACTTGTGGGAGGGCTTTTCGGTGGAAGAGAAGAAAGTGTTAATCGTCGACGATCAGAACGGTATCCGCATTTTATTGATGGAAGTGTTTAGCAGCGAAGGGTATAAAACGTTTCAGGCAGCCAACGGTAAGATGGCATTGGAAATCGTCCGCAGCGACTCGCCGGATTTAGTGCTTCTCGACATGAAAATCCCGGGCATGGACGGTTTGGAAATCCTTAAGCATATCAAGGAGGTCAATCCAGAGATCAAGGTCATCATGATGACCGCTTACGGCGAGCTCGACATGATCAAGGAAGCGACGGACCTTGGGGCTCTGATGCATTTTACGAAACCCTTTGACATTGATGAAATGCGCGCAGCAGTTAACTTGCAGCTTAAAAGCGGAAATGTACTTTAAATCAAAAGATATTCTGAATAATAAACCTCCTGAGGATTACGGTGTGCTTTCCACGCGGATCTTGGGGGGTTCTTTTTTATTTTCAGGTACGGAAAGCACACAACTGTCATGGATGTAAAGCTAACGGGAGGGACTAAAGTGAACAAATATATTAAATTGGGGTCAACCATATTACTCGGGTTATTATTCTTAGGTGCAGCCGCTTTGTTCAGTAATAAAGATGGATCGGTGAGCGCCCAGAGCCAAGTAATTGAGGCGGCTGACAAATCAACTTCTGGAAAAGTCGAATATATTAAAGTTTCAACTTCAGCAGAAGATTATACGGTTCATGTTCGTGATAAAATTAAATTGGTGGAAGTAAGTGAAACATATCTTAATGGACAGCTTCAAAATAAAATTATTGTTTCTGAAGGTGGAAAAAGAGTTACTTCTATTGGGAGAGATCATGAAACAGGTAAACTCGTGGGAACCACATGGTTACTGCCCAAAAATATTGCTGCGGAAAATGAACGGATTCTAAAAATTTCATTGTTAGAAAAACAAAAGGAAGAACTGAAGTTGAAAAAATGGAATATGACACAAACTTTGAAGGAAGATGGGAGATCTTTGCAACAGGTAACATCGGAACAGACCGATCAAAAAGAGATTGTTTATATCGATGAGCTAACAGGATTGCCTGTAAAAAGAGAAATTTATCTTAAGGACGCTCAGGGGGAATGGAAGAAAGATACCGAGAAAATAGAGGAATATAAGTATTTTGAGTCATTACCGTTTCAGTTTTTAAGCATAGAAAATGTTGGAATATTTCTTAAAACGATAACGGAAATACTCTTTTGCGTTCATTTTTCTGACTATTCCTATAATTAGTATCAAATTTACAGTTGCGGGTTTTGCGGTGAAGGTATTTTCGTAAGTACAACACAAGGCGTTCACAAATGAAAGGAAAGCATGAATAGTATTTTTGCAAGGTTGTGGTATAATAAAAAAGTGTGTGAATGTCGGCTAAAAAGATAATATCCCACATCCTTAGGAGGATTGAAACCCATGCCATTAGTATCGATGACTGACATGTTGAACAAGGCCCTTGCCGGCAAATATGCCGTAGGCCAGTACAACATCAATAACCTGGAATGGACACAAGCCATTCTGGCTGCAGCAGAAGAAGAGAAATCCCCGGTGATTCTGGGTGTTTCCGAAGGCGCTGCCCGTCACATGGGCGGTTTCTACACCGTTGTTAAAATGGTGGAAGGCTTGCTGCATGACATGAAAATCACTGTACCTGTTGCGATTCACCTCGACCATGGTTCGAGCTTTGATAAATGTAAAGAAGCGATTGACGCTGGCTTTACTTCCGTTATGATCGACGGCTCCCATCATCCAATTGATGAGAACATTGCCATGACGAAGAAAGTTGTTGAATACGCACATGCCAAAGGCGTTTCCGTTGAAGCTGAAGTAGGTACTGTCGGCGGTCAAGAAGATGACGTTGTTGGCGGTATTCAATACGCTAAACTGGACGAGTGCGTCCGTATCGTTAACGAAACTGGCATCGATACGCTGGCTCCTGCGTTGGGTTCCGTTCATGGTCCTTACAAAGGTGAACCAAACCTTGGCTTTAAAGAAATGGAAGAAATCCGCGATGCTGTTAAAATTCCGCTCGTTCTTCACGGTGGGACAGGCATTCCGACGCATGATATTGCTAAAGCGATCTCGCTCGGTACTTCCAAAATTAACGTAAATACGGAGAACCAAATTGCGTTCACGAAGGCCGTTCGCGAAGTATTGGCTGCGAAACCGGATGTATACGATCCTCGTAAATACATCGTTCCTGGCCGTGACGCGATCAAAGCCACGGTTGTTGGAAAAATCCGTGAATTCGGCTCCAACAACAAAGCTTAAGGATCAACATCAAGCGTTTGCGCCGTACTCCCGTCTTAGGTGGGTTGCGGCGCAAGCTTTAGGACGGACAAGGGATTGGACCGTTCAGCTGAATAAGGTGACTTGGAGAGCACACCGCCTAGACGGTGTCTTTCCATTTCTGTCGCTAAAAATCATGGGCTTGTGTACCGACGCAAATACGTAGGGGGATCCTGGACTTATGGAGAAATTAATGATTCGTGGCGGACGTCCGCTGCGCGGAAGCGTTTCGATCAGCGGCGCCAAAAACAGCGCGATAGCGTTGATTCCAGCTGCGATCTTGGCAGAATCCGAGGTGGTTCTGGATAACTTGCCGATTTTAAGTGACGTGGCGGTATACTCGGAGATTTTGGAGGAGCTGGGTGCCCGCGTCTTGTGGGAAGGCAATCAAATGCGTATCGATCCCACCCATATTCGTTCCATTCCGATGCCCAACGGGCCGGTAAAGAAGCTGCGGGCTTCCTATTATATGATGGGGGCCTTGTTAGGACGTTTCAAAGAAGCGACCATCGGCTTGCCGGGGGGATGTAACTTTGAACCTCGTCCAATTGATCAGCATATCAAAGGGTTTGAAGCTTTAGGGGCGACCGTGACGAATGAACACGGCGCGATTCACTTGCATGCGAAGGAGCTGCGCGGGGCGAAGGTATACCTGGATGTCAGCAGCGTTGGAGCAACAATTAACATTATGCTGGCGGCCACGAGAGCCAAAGGCGCTACAATTATCGAAAATGCGGCGAAAGAGCCTGAAATTATAGATGTGGCCACTTTGTTAAACTCCATGGGAGCAGTAATTAAAGGGGCCGGTACGGAGACGATCCGAATTGAAGGCGTTACGGAACTGAAAGGCTGCCGCCATTCTATCATTCCCGATCGGATTCAAGCTGGAACTTACATGATTGCTGCTGCGGCAACCCGGGGCGATGTCTTGATCGACGGCGTGATTCCTAAACATTTAGAGGCGTTGACCGCCAAGCTGCTGGAAATGGGCGCTCATGTGGAAGAGATGGACGAAAGCATTCGGGTGATCGGACAACCAGAATACCATCATGTTGATGTCAAGGCATTAGTCTACCCTGGGTTTCCGACAGATATTCAGTCGCCGATGACCAGTTTGTTGACGCAGGCAAAAGGGGTCAGCGTGCTGAGCGATTTTGTCTACAGCAATCGGTTTAAGCACGTGCCGGAGCTGGTTCGGATGGGCGCGAAAATCCGCGTCGAAGGCCGTTCTGCCATTATCGAAGGCGGACCGCTGAATGCGGCGAAGGTGAAAGCGGCTGATTTGCGTGCCGGGGCAGCGCTAGTCGTAGCTGGACTCACGGTGCCGGAGGGCACTACAGAGGTCTTTGGCGTAGAATTGATTGACCGGGGGTATGACCATCTGGTGCCGAACTTACGCGCATTGGGTGCAGATGTTTGGCGGGAGATGGAAGAATAACTTTCCGTTTTTGCGCATAAGTTGCCAAGGATAGGGCATAATAGGCGAATAAGTCTATCATTACGCGATACTTCATAGTTTTCAATAAAATTGAATAGGTGGTTATTTTAATATGGATCTTCAAATCGCCGATCTGGAAGGGATGAAGCTTACCGAGCTGTACAAGCTGGCGAAGCAATATCAGATCCCTTATTACGGCCAATTAAAGAAGAAAGAATTGATTTTTGCTATTTTAAGGGCACAGGCTGAACAAAGCGGTCTGATGTTTATGGAAGGCGTGCTCGAGATTTTGCCGGAAGGGTACGGTTTCCTCAGACCGATCAATTATCTGCCCAGCACGGAGGATATTTACATTTCCGCATCGCAAATCCGCAAATTTGATCTGCGCACCGGGGATCTGGTCTCCGGGAAGTGCCGTACACCGAAGGAAAATGAGAGGTATTTCGGCCTCCTGCAAGTCAACGCCGTCAACGGCGAGAACCCGGCCATTGCGGCGGAACGTCTGCATTTTCCAGCGCTGACTCCACTCTATCCGCAGACCAAATTGGTGCTCGAAACTTCCCCAAATCATTTATCCACCCGCATTATGGATTTGCTTGCCCCGGTCGGACTCGGCCAACGTGGTTTGATCGTGGCGCCGCCTAAAGCAGGGAAGACTTTGCTGCTGAAGGAAATCGCCAACAGCATCTCCACCAACAATCCCGACATTGAGTTATTCGTATTGTTGATCGACGAACGTCCGGAAGAGGTTACCGATATGCAGCGTTCGGTCAAAGGCGAAGTGATCGCTTCTACGTTTGACGAGCTGCCGGAGAACCATATCAAGGTGGCGGAGCTTGTGCTGCAGCGCGCTTTACGGCTAGTGGAGCACAAGAAGGACGTTGTGATTTTGCTTGATAGCATTACGCGTCTTGCCCGTGCCTATAACTTGGTGGTTCCGCCGTCGGGACGTACGCTCAGCGGGGGGATCGATCCGGCTGCGTTCCATCGTCCGAAGCGGTTCTTCGGCTCGGCCCGGAATGTGGAAGAGGGCGGCAGCTTGACGATTTTGGCAACGGCATTGGTGGATACCGGTTCGCGGATGGACGATATTATTTATGAGGAATTTAAGGGTACGGGGAACATGGAGCTGCACCTGGATCGGAAATTGGCGGAACGCCGGATCTTCCCGGCTATCGACATTCGCCGCTCTGGCACGCGGCGTGAGGAAGTGCTCCTGAGCAAAGAAGAGCTGGATACGATCTGGTCGATCCGGAAGAATATGACCGACTCTTACGACTTTGTGGAAGGCTTCCTCAAAAAGCTGCGCGAGTGCAAGACCAACGCCGAATTCCTGGCTTCTTTTGATGTTTCCGGGAACAACCCTTCGGGTGGCGGCAACGGCGGGGCGCGTCGTCCGGTACGGTCGGGCTCTACCTCCTCACGGTCGAGTTCGGCTTCTACGGGCGCTGGCACCGCGCAAAATACTACGGTTTAAAGAGATCTCTCGGGGGTTTTGCTTGGCTTCCAACGATGAATACAAAGAGGAGAACAACATGTACTTAGTGTATGCAGATGAACAAGGACAGGTCTATGATCATCCGTCGCTGTACGGCTTAGCCCGCAGTGCGGACATGATCGTGGAGATTATGGAGGATGAGCTGATTCCGCTTCCTGAAGGGGCGACATTGGTGGGCTTGCCGTCCACCCGGCCGATCGGGATGGACCCGGAAACCGGCGAAATGAAGCCGCTCCCCGGGAATGTCCAGGCGGTCGGCGCTCTGCTTCCGCAAGGCTATACCCGCCTTTGTTTGCCGGGGTATGTGAAGACGGACAAGAATTATAAACTGCCTTTGTTCGGGTATTCTGCGGTGGTTTGGAAGGACGGTCAGTTTTACGTGACAGCGCGCCTGTCGGACGATCCCGAGAAGTGGAATCCGCTGAATTGTGATCCTCTTGAGCTCAAAAATCAAGTGAAAGCCTACACCTCCCGTTATCCGGAGAATCGGCTGTACGAACATTTATCGAATTGCGCGTTAGGTTATGAATGCCTAACCGCCTCCAATACGTTTTTGAACCGCTGGGAAGGGGCCGTCCCCGTCTCCTATTCCTGTAATGCGGGATGCTTCGGCTGTATTTCCGAGCAACCGGATGACAGCGGATTTGTTTCGCCGCAGACGCGGATGAACTTTCGCCCGCGTGTCGAAGAACTGGTGGAAGTGATGCTAGAGCATCTGAAGACTCCGGAGTCGATTATCAGCTTCGGCCAGGGCTGTGAAGGGGAACCGTCCACGCAGGCTAAGCTGATCATTGAGGCGATTCGCGAGGTGCGGCGCCAGACGGACATGGGGTATATCAATATCAATACCAACGCGGGGCTTACCGATCATATCCGCGGGATCGTGGATGCCGGCTTGGATCTAATGCGGGTCAGCACGATCAGCGCGTTGGACGATCACTACAACGCCTACTATAAACCGCGCGGCTATACGCTCGCGAATGTGGAGAAATCGTTGAAGTATGCAGCGGATCAAGGGGTCTATACCTCGATCAACTATTTGATTTTCCCTGGAGTTACGGACCGGGAGGAAGAAATCGAAGCGATGATTGATTTCGCCCGCCGCACCAATCTGAAACTGATTCAGCTGCGCAACCTGAACATCGACCCCGAAAGCTACCTGGAATTGATTCCGACGGCCAAAGGGGAGATTCTTGGGATGAAGCAGGCGATTGAGATTTTTCAGGAGGAGCTGCCGGACGTGGTCATCGGATCGTATACGCATGTGCCGCCGGCGGAATTGGCCCGTGTCAAAGTGGGCGGATAAAACAGGCAATTGCGTGAACGAGGGGCCCGTGCTATAATGCGATTATGTGTCATTATAACTCTGGGCACGACTGAGGCTCAGGGCGGAAAGAGGTGAAAGAAGATGAAAGAAGCAATTCAACCGAAATATTACGTGACTACTGTAACTTGCGCTTGCGGTAACACGTTTGAGACGGGTTCCGTGAAACAAGACCTGCGCGTTGAAATTTGCTCCAACTGCCATCCATTCTTCACCGGGAAGCAGAAATTCCTGGATGCTGGTGGACGTGTGGATAGATTCAAAAAGAAATACGGTATCTAAGATACCCTTGCACAAGCGAAATGACGAAGAACGTCTCTGCCAATCTGATGATTGGCGGGGGCGTTTTTTTCTTTTTCGGCGGTAATGATTGGGCCCATTAAGGGGAGGTGTACAGAACATATGGACTTCGATCAGGCGCATCGGTTGTGGTTGGACACGCATCGTAAACGCCGTTCGGGTGAACGGAAAGACCGATTGGAACGGGGACATGGGCATGGAGAGCAGCTGTTTTTGCGCAATGTATGGTGGCCTTTGCGGGGGAATTTGGACAACCTGCATCCGGAATACGAAATCGTCGATTGGCGGGGGCGGCCGTATTTTGCAGATTTTGCTTGGCTAACGGGGGCCGTGAAGCTCATTATTGAGGTGAAAGGCTTTGGACCGCATGTTCGCGATATGGATCGTACGATGTATAGCCGGGAGTTGAACCGGGAGGTTTTTCTGCAAGCGTTGGGGTATCGGGTTGTTTCCCTGTCCTATGACGATGTGGAACGGCAGCCGGAAGTTTGCATCATGCTACTTCGCATGCTATTAAGCAGATTTGAGTCGTCCCGGCAGACGGACAAGCTTCCCAGGCTGGCTTTGAAATCAGCGTTGCTGCAAGCAGTTCAGTTAGGCAGACCCATTCGCCCGAAGGATGTAGAGAGGCAGCTTGGCGTAAATCATCGGACCGCGGTGCGGTATTTACAGCATTGTGCCAGATGGGCTGGCTACAGGCGCGTTCCAGCGGTGAGTCGGGCCGGGTTCGGATGTATGAGGTGATACGACGGGATTGGGATGCGTTTGATTGGTGAGTGGATAATATGGGCTTGGTCGCCTAACGGCTAACACAAAATTAAGCTTATGCTGCCACCCCTCGATACCCCGTCGCTAAGTGTAAAAGTGCAGTTGATTTGAGCGAACATGGAGTGATTTGCTTGGTGGAATGTAAAAGCGCAGTTCGAAAGGGCGGAAAAGGCGGAATTCAGCCACAATAGGCGGAAATGGACTACACTTTTGCAGTTAAAACGGCAAAATGATACTAAATTGGCGAAATGAACTGCACTTTTGCATTTCAGAGGGTCGCTGTTGCGATCAGGGGTCGGGGGACGGGAGGCGGTGTACAAATCAGCCGGTTGGCTGTCGCGATCGGGGACGGGAGGCAGTGTACAAACTAAAAAACAGGTCGAAGACGATAGCCGACCGCGGTCCGCCCTCAAATCTCCAACCTGCCTGGGATGATATCTACTTCTTAAACTCCACAGTTTCCTTCAGACTATTCCATTCTTCACTCTTGATGAGGCCCAGCCGCCATAAAGCGATGCCCTTCAAATCATAGCGCTTGGCCAGCCCGGTTAGCGTTTTGACGCTGGTTTGATCCTCGCTGTCCATATTTAGCCCCAGGAGGAGCTTGCTGGCACTTGTCTCGTTAAGAGCAAGGCGGATCGCTTCGTCTACTTTGTCTGCGGGCTGCGGCCGGCCGCTATTGTTTCCTGGGAAGTAATCGTAAGCCATGATGACAATCTCGTCTGCCAGAGCCCCCAGTGTCTTATAATCATAGCCTTTATAGGACGAGTTCAACGGGTGCAGAGCCAGGGACAGCTTCAACCCAGCTGTTCGGGTTTGCTTAGACAATTCCTTCACGAAGCTGTTGAAAGCCTGGCGTGTCGCCGTCTTTTCTGTTGTTAAGCCCAGTCCTTCGAAATCAAGCATAATTCCTTGAAACGCCTTCGCTGTCGCAGCGTTCACCATATCGGTAATCGCCTGCTGCTGCAGGGCTGGATCCTCCAAGATCCGGGTCAGTTCGCCTTTCCCATCGCTGGCGAAGACCATCAGATACGGCAAGGTTCGTGCGGAGGCAGCGTCACTCACAAGGCTGTCCGCAGTCACGTTCCCTGCGGGTTGCGGGAGCCTAAACACGTCGCCCGTTTGCGTAAACTCCCCTTTCTCGTTGATCCGGCTCCAGCCGAAAGCGACAGCGTCCAGACTCGGAATCACCCCGACTTCCGAGAAGGAGGAGATGGCGTAGAACCCCAGCGTGTACATCCGTTCCTGCGGGGAGGCGATGGATACGGTCCGCGAAGCTTGGTCCCACCCGACCTGGGCTCCGAACTGCTGACTGAAGAAGCTGAGCGGAATCAGCGTATTGCCTCCAACGGACCGGGGCGCAACCGCCAATGGAACGGAGGTGTTGTTCACTTTCGCCGTTTTGCTGTTCAGCGTTAACTGCACATGAATGGCTTCAGCACCTGTGCCTTTGATCGCGGTGATCGTTTTGGAAGCTTGGTTCCAAGTGACGTTGATGCCGAGCGCTTCGGATATGGAGCGGAACGGAACCAGTGTCGTGCCGTTTACAATCATGGGTTCACCTGCAAAATTCAGCGGGTATCCGTCCAGCAGGATCCGTACCGGTGACGCCGCTTCAACCCGGGGCGACTGCATCCCGGCCAGGCCTCCGGCTAGCAGGGCGATGCTCAGCAAGAGCTTCCCAATTATTTTCATTTGTTTCCCCTCTCTCACTCACTTCAATTTTCCCATTTCCTTATTCTATTAATATAGCAAAATATAACTAGAGTTGCATGAGAGAGCGCGCACAACTCAGTGATAGTCGAGGCATAAGCAAGGCAAATCCGCCAACTTCTTCCCTCCGGTTGCATTTTAGACAGGCATGAGCTATACTTAGTTTCACCGTGCTAGATGGGGAGGTAGCGGTGCCCTGTAACTCGCAATCCGCTATAGCGAGGTTGAAGTCCTGTTAGAGGTCTTGCCGATGTGAGGCCGGTCTTTACGGCAGACGTTGACGGACGGGTCCTCCGCAAGGAGTACCTGTGAACCTGGTCAGGTCCGGAAGGAAGCAGCCATAAGCAGTCCTACTCCTGTGCCGGAGGGCAGCCTGTCCCGAGTCTTGCCGTAAAGGTGCCGCTCGGATCGCAATGATCGATAACAGGTGCACGGTACATATTGGATCAGAATACATCTTTGTCTGCGGACAGGGGTGTTTTTTTTGTACATAGACCAAAAGGCTATAGTATAATAAGGGGACGACAACCGTCGTTTAAGGAAAGAAAGAGGTGCCGCAGAATGGAGCATATTGCGCTGTACCGGGCTTGGCGGCCGCAGTCGTTTCAAGACATGGTGGGGCAGCAGCATATCATTCGCACATTGCAGAATGCGATCCGTGAACAGCGGCTGTCGCACGCTTATTTGTTCAGCGGTCCGCGTGGAACTGGGAAGACCAGTGCGGCCAAAATTTTGGCTAAGGCGGTCAACTGTGAAAAAGGACCCGCAGCAGAACCCTGCAACGAGTGTGATGCATGCCGGAGAATCACGGCCGGTGCTGTCATGGATGTACTTGAGATTGACGCCGCTTCCAACCGGGGGGTTGAAGAAATCCGCGATTTGCGAGAGAAAGTGAAATATGCCCCTACGGAAGTGCGGCAGAAAGTTTATATTATCGATGAAGTCCATATGTTAACGACGGAAGCGTTTAATGCGTTGCTGAAGACTTTGGAGGAGCCGCCTCCACACGTCATGTTTATTCTGGCAACCACTGAACCGCATCGTTTGCCGGCTACGGTGATATCGCGTTGTCAGCGTTTTGACTTCCGCCGGGTATCGTTGGAAGAGCAAAGCGAACGGCTGCAGATGATCTGTGAGCAAGAAGGCATCGAAGCGGAGAAGGAAGCGATCGAGTATATCGCCAGATTGTCCGACGGCGGGATGCGGGATGCGTTAAGCATTTTGGATCAAATCGCCTCCTTCTCGGGGCGCAAGGTCTCTTATCAGCAGGTGCTGGACATGACCGGCGGCATCGCCTCCCGGCAGTTTGCGGAGCTGGCCAAGACGCTGCTTGACGGCGATATTGGCGGGATGCTGCAGATGATCGACGGCTTTATGCAGGAAGGCAAAAGCGCAGACAAGTGCATGGAGAACCTGCTTTACTATTTCCGTGACTTGCTGATGGTCAAAATGGTGCCGCAAGCGGACAAGTTGACGGAACGTGTGCTGGATCCGCAGGATTTTGCGGAGATTGCCGAGGGCTTCACCCAATCGCAGCTGTTCCGAATCATCGATACGCTTAACCACTACCAGACTGAAATGAAATATGCCGTTCAACCCCAAACCTTGTTTGAGGTCGCTTTGCTGAAGATCTGTACGTTTGGAAAAGATGGCGCGGAAGAGCGTCCGACAGGGGGCCATAGTGCCGGAACGGGGGCCGGAGCATCCGCCGATGCTTCTGAGGTCCAACAGCTGCGCCGCCAGCTTGCAGACTTGGAGGCGAAGCTAGAGCGGGCGCTGCAGGGCGGGCTTGCCGCTGGTGGTTCTGCCTCGGGCGCGGGGGGCGGAGGTCATCGTCCATCGCGAAGCCCTGCGCCACGCGTCGCCTCGAAAGCCAAAATCCCCGCAGGGATGGATCAGTATCTGGCCAACCGCAATAGTCCGGAGTTTATGGAAATCCAGCAAAAATGGAATCAAGTGCTCCAGGCCGTCAAGGATGCCAAAATTACGGTCCATGCGTGGTTCGTGAACGGAGAGCCCGTTTCAATCCTGGAGGATAACGTGCTGGTCGCGTTTAAGAACGATATTCACCGCGAGACCACCGAGAAGCCGGCCAATAAGCAAGTCATTGAAACGGTTCTGGAGCGTCAACTGGGCAGACCGTACCATTTGGTCACCATGATGCTGAAGGATTGGAACGATGCGCTGCAAGGGGCGGGCGAACGGTCCGGCGGTGAACCGTTTGAGCTGGAGCATCCGCCGGAGGAAGGTGCGCCTGGATCCGGGAAGGAACCCTGGGTGGATGAAGCGTTAAATATGTTTGGGGATGATCTGGTCGTCATCAAGGAATAACCCAACGAATGGCTTGGACTAGGCGCCAGATCGTGGTTATATTTTTCCACTTATCGCATGATGTGCATGTAGACCAATTTAAGGAGATGTGAAGCAGATGAACAATATGAACCAAATGATGAAGCAAGTGAAAAAAATGCAGGAGCAAATGCTCAAAGCACAGGAAGAGCTTGCAAACAAAACCGTGGAAGGCAGTGCAGGCGGCGGGGTCGTTACCGTACAAGTCAACGGTCACAAAAAAGTGCTGAACCTGACGATCAAACCGGAAGCGGTAGATCCGGACGATGTGGAAATGCTGCAAGACTTGGTGCTGACTGCAGTGAACGATGCTTTGACGAAGGCCGAAGAATTGGCAAACCAAGACATGGGCAAATTTACAGGCGGAATCAAAATTCCTGGCCTGTTCTAATTCTACGAACTGAAGGAGAAGGCCCCATTGTATTATCCCGAACCGATCGCGAAGCTGATCGATGCTTTTACTCATTTGCCCGGTATTGGGCCGAAGACGGCAGCCAGATTGGCTTTTCACGTGCTGAACATGAAGGAAGACGACGTCATTGATTTCGCCAAAGCGCTGGTAAGCGTGAAGCGTAACCTTCATTACTGCTCCATCTGCTGTAACATCACGGATACGGATCCTTGCCGGATTTGTCAGGATAAGACCCGGGACGCTTCTGTTATTTGCGTTGTGCAGGAATCCAAGGACCTGGTCGCAATGGAGCGGACGAAGGAGTTTGATGGCTACTATCATGTGCTGCAAGGGGCAATCTCGCCGATGGAAGGCCTCGGTCCGGATGATATCCGGCTGAAGGAGCTGCTGAATCGCTTAAGTGATGAACGAGTGAAGGAGCTTATCTTGGCAACCAACCCAAACATTGAGGGGGAGGCGACGGCGATGTATATCTCCCGTCTCGTGAAGCCCTTTGATATCCGCGTCACCCGGATTGCCCACGGGTTGCCGGTCGGCGGCGACTTGGAGTATGCGGATGAAGTGACATTATCCAAGGCGTTGGAAGGACGCCGAGAAATTAATTAGTCTTTTTTCTATCGCTTGAAACTAAAGAACTTTAGGCCCTGTCTTTCGTTGGGGCTTAAGGTTCTTTTTGTTTTTCCGACGATGCTGAGGTTCTAAGTTTGTCCTTTCCCCGATACACATGAAATAAAAAAACGGATGGGGAGGCGATCCAACTTGAAGATCTTGAAGCGCTGGGGGGTAGGGCGCTCGAACCTGGCTCACAGGAAAGATGCGATGGAATATAAGCGCGAACTTTATGA
>NZ_JAYERP010000002.1 GCF_034718895.1 Paenibacillus phoenicis
CATCAATAATGACATTAATAATACCATTATCCCAATGAGAGGCATATTCATACATATCTCGTCAGAATTTCATTATGAAACCAAATAGCCCTGAAAATCAAGAAAGAGCTTGATCTTCAGACAAGGAAAATAACGGTATGCCCCACTTCAACTCTTTCCCAGACGTAACGGATGGCTATAGCTGGAAGCATTACATCGATTATCCTGCCTGTATAGAGAAGATGGACGCAAAAACCGCGCTTCTAATACAGACCCGAAGTCGTTCTTTGTTCTTGGCCAGTTCCCCAAAATTCCTATGAGAAGCTAGCGATTTTACTATGGAATTAAGCGGGCGCCTGTCTTCCCTCATTCTCCCCCAATCGGATGAAAATGCTGTTTATCCGCCCGCCATCTGCCATCCGCTACCGGCTTATTTCGGCTGAATGTAGCCTTCCGCTTTGAGCAATTCGGCGATCAGGACGGCGCCGCCCGCAGCTCCGCGCAGCGTGTTATGCGACAGTCCGACGAATTTGTAGTCGTAAATCGAATCCTCGCGTAGCCGCCCTATCGTGGATATATGTGCGGCAGCTACAACCGTTACGGCACCCAGTTCTGCACGGATCATCTGGTTCGGGAAGAAGAGTTGAAAGAGGCCATTTTAGCGGATATTCGGGCGATGGCTACCCATTTGAGCAGCGAAAGTGTCATGGAAAAGTTGGAAGAAAACATGGAAAAACAACGAAAACTTCAGGGAAAACAGCTCAAATCCATCGAAAACCAGCTCGAAAAACTGAAAAAACGCAAAAAAATGGCCCATGACAAGCATTTTGACGGTGAAATGTCCAAAAGCGAATATGATGAATACATGTTGCGAGTGAACGAAGAAATCCAAACTCTGACGCAACAAATCGAAGAAGCCTTGCGGAAAGGCGACGATTTGAAAATGATTCAAGAATTCAAGGAATCGCTGCAAAGGTTTCTTGCATTCAACGATTTAACACCAGAAAGCCTTCATTGGCTGATTCACCGCATTGAAATAAAAGCAGACGGGTCACCGAGAATCTTCTACAGATTCTCACACCCATCTGCTTCTTATTTGCTTCGTTCTATCAACGCACAGCACTCCACATGCACCGTATGCGGGAACATATCCACCGGCGTTACCTCCACGGTCCGGTAGCCGCCGTCCTCAAGGATGCGCAGGTCGCGAGCCAGAGTTGCGGGGTTGCACGATACGTAAACCACACGCTCGGGCTTCATTTTGATAATCGTGTCGAGCAGGTGCGGGTCGCAGCCTTTGCGGGGCGGGTCAACGACGATGACGTCGGCTTCGATCCCCTGCTCTTTCCAGGCTGGGATGACGTCTTCGGAGGCACCGACTTCAAAAGTGACATGGTTCATTCCGTTCAGCTTGGCGTTGACGCGAGCGTCTTCGATCGCCTCTTTGACAATCTCCACGCCGTACACCCGCTTCGCGTGTTGCGCCAGGAACAACGAGATCGTGCCGATGCCGCAGTAGGCGTCAATGACCGTCTCTTGACCGGTCAGACCGGCGTATTCGACCGTTTTGCCATAGAGAACTTCCGTCTGGATTGGGTTTACTTGGTAAAAAGAACGCGCCGAGATCGCAAACTTCACGTCCCCGATATAGTCATAGATCACTTCGCGGCCCCACAGGACGCGAGTTACGTCGCCGAAGATGACGTTCGTCTGCCGTGTGTTGACGTTCTGGCAGATGCTTACCACAGCCGGAAGCTCTTCGCGGATCGCCGCAATCCATTCGTCTTCACGGGGGATCCGATCGCCGTTTGTGACCAGCACCAGCATCATTTCGCCGGTGCGAAAGCCAACCTTTACGACGACGTGGCGAAGCAGGCCTTGGCCTGTCTCTTCGTCGTAGGCGGTGATGCCCAGGCGGCGGCCGATCGCTTTGACGCGGCTGATCACATCATCGTTGCTCTCGTGCTGGATGAGGCACGTCTCCATGTCGATGATGCGATGGCTGCCGCGGGCGTAGAAGCCGCCGACCAGTGCGCCGTCGATGACGCCGACGGGCACCTGCGCCTTGTTGCGGTAGCGCCAAGGCGCAGCCATGCCGATCGTCGGTCGCACGACGACGGCATGGTCGCCGCCCGCCGCGTGCTCCGCGGCGCGGGCGGCATCTGCGGCCGCTTGGCCCGCGGCCGCCGCCGTCCCTGCGGCAGCGCCTGCTGCGCCGCTGCCGCCCGCTGACGCGCCCGCTCCCGGCGCGCCCCCTGCCACGCGCAGCTTGCCGATGCGCTCCAGCACGTCGACGACGTGCTGACGCTTCCACGCGAGCTGCGCGTCATAGCTCAAGTGCTGCAGCTGGCAGCCGCCGCACTTGTCGTAGATCGGACAGGGCGCAGCCACCCTGTCCGGACTCGCCTCAACCACGTCAAGCAGCTTGGCATAGCCATACTGCTTCTTCGTCTTGAGCACCTTGACCCGGGCTTTCTCGCCCGGCAAGGCGCCAGCTGCAAACAGCGTGTAGCCCTCCACCCGGCCCACGCCTTCCCCGTCGTGGTTCATCCCGATGATGTCGATCACGACCTCATCATTCTTCACGACGGGAAGGCCGGCCATCGCGGCTTCATGCACGCTGCTCCCGGCACGCGCTGCAGGCCGCGCGCTGGCAGGTCGTTCCGCAGCCGCAGCCACAGCCGCACGCTCCCGAGATGGAAGGCTCCCGGAAGCTTCCCCTCGCCCGCCAGGGTTGCCTTTCGCACCGCCGGCTATTTTTTGTCCTTGTCCTCGGGCTCCACCTGTCCGTCCCCCGCCAGGACGTCGATTGTTACTCCGTTGTTTCTTCATCACTTTCTCCTTCTATGTTCAACTGAACCGGTTACTCCAACATGGCTTTATCTAACACAGTTCAAACTATATACTTTAGTCCAATACTATCTATATACTTTAGTCCAATACTTTCTATATACTTTAATCCTATAATCTAAATCCTCGCCATTAAGGGAAGAACGTCCATTCGACGTCAATGCATCTAATCCAGCCCATCGATAAAACAACTAACGGTAAATCCTCCATCTAATTTACCCCGTTTGGCCCAATTTCGCAAAATTAACTGGAAATCCTACAGCTAATTTGGCCCATTTTCCCCGTTTTCAGCTAAACTCGCGAAATTAACTGTACTTTTTCCAGCTAATTCTCGCAAAACCGCAGTTACTTAAAAAATAACGGTAGAATTTCCACTTAATTCGCTTCGAATCCCATACCTTCCAACACCATACATTCCGAACGAACACCATACATTTCGAAAACCATACGTTTCTAACCACCGCCACACCACACCTGCCCCAACCAAGCCAAATCCCCCGCCAACCCGGCGGGGGATCCTCGCAACCTAGGCTTCCTGATGGTGTGCCTCAGGCTATCCTCTGCTTTGCTCTCTTGCATCCATCACTCAAGGACGGACATCCAAAATTCCGTACTCAAGGTGCCTCGATCTAGATCGATTGCATCCGCTCTGATTCAGCTACAACGCCGTAATCTGACGAACACAGCTGCACCTATCTCAATCACGCCTAAATCAACCGCAATCTCCATCCGTCCGCCCTAGCACCATCCACCTCATTTACCCTCAAGCAAAAATCTGCAAATGCTGCGGCAAAACCTCGAATACGCCTGGCAATTCGCCGCCCAGCTCGCCGTCGAGATTGAGCAGCACGCGGCCGGGCGAAGTGACTTCCATGCGCCGCGTCTTGAAGTGGACGACGTGCGAGTCGCCTAAATGATCGCCGCGCAGCGCCATCGTGACCAGGCGGATAAATTCCGCCAGGTTGCACTTCTTGAGCGCGATCACATCGAGCAGCCCGTCGTCGATCCGTGCGTCCGGCGCCAGCTTCTCGAAGCCGCCAACCGAGTTGCTGTTGGCGATCAGGAATAGCATGAACTCGCCTTCCATGACCTCGTGCCCTTCCGCATCGATAATCAGCTTGGTGGGCGACAGACTGGCCATTTTCTCGATACCCTTCATGTAGTAGGCCAGCTGCCCGATCAGCGTCTTGAGCCGGCTTGGCACCTCATACGTCAGCTCGGTTAACTTGCCGCCGCCGGCGATATTGATGAAATGCCGGCCGTTCACCTTGCCGATATCGATGGGTCTTGTTTTATTCTCAATGACCAGGTCGCAATAATCCTCCCAACGCCGAGGGATTCCCATCGCACGGGCAAAATCGTTCGTCGTACCGAGCGGGAACACCCCCAGCGGGGGCAAATCACTCTTCCCGGCCATGCCGTTCACAACCTCATTCAGCGTCCCGTCGCCGCCGGCCGCAATAATGATGTCGTATCCGCGTTCGACCGCCAAAGCCGCCTCGCGCGTCGCATCGCCTTCCCCGGTCGTCGCATGACACGACGTCTCGATGCCGCCCTGGTCCAGACGCTCCAGCACGTCCGGCAGAAGGCGGCGCATCTCTTCTCTTCCCGAGGTTGGATTATAAATCAACCTAGCTCTTTTCATTTTCCAAACGCCACCTGAACTCAAAATGTCAACATATCACTGATCCCATTATATTCAATATTTGTTGCGACATCCAGCGAGCCATCAAAGGGTGGGGCAGCAACGCCTCTCCCGAATAGCGATGAGCCAGCCCATTCAACCGCTCAGGAATCGTGACTTTGGTAAAATATCCGGCGCTCAGGAAAAGAGGAGCCACAATGACGTCCATCCCCCGCTGCTCTGACCAATAACGTACTTTGGCAGATACGCTGTCCGGATTCAGGAGCGCGTAATCGGCCCCGCCCGCAAGTCCGGCAAGCTCCGCGCACTGCGCCGCCAGCGAGGCGATCCCGCGTTCCCACCGTTGCAAGAACCCGGGGTGGCTGCTGCCGTGCCCGACGAGAAGCAGCACCTCACGCTCCGGCCGCACCGACAGCCCCTTCACTTTGTCCCACACCATCTCGGCGACCAGCGGACCATCATCGATGGGATCGCCAAAAAACACCCGAGCGGAAACCCGAAAACGTTCCAGGTCAGTTTCCTTCTCCGGTGTATCTTTGACCCCAAGGGCATAGGCGATTTCGTCGATATGAGTACTTCCCGAGGACACGAACAAGGGAATGACGATGATGTCCGTCACTCCCTGGGCTTCCAGCTGATCGATGCCGTCCTGGATCAGGCGGCCTTCCACCGTTTCGAGGAAAGCACAGGCGAGCGGAAGCCCGGCGGGCAAATCGTCCGCCGCTTCCGCCACCGCCGCTTCCACGAGGGCTACCCAATGCTCATCTGGGGAGCCGTGGCTGATGACAAGCACACCCGGTTTCTTGGAGTCCCCCATTTGGAGCACCTCCCGGCCATCTTCCGGCAACCTCATCGACCTTGCCTTCATTTCGTCTGTCATACGCTTAGCGACCTAAACGGTCCAGCGCCATTTTGTAGCCGTCGTTACCGTAATTTAGGCAGCGCTTCACCCGGGATATTGTCGCCGTGCTGGCTCCGGTTTCTGCTTCAATCTGGTTGTATGTGTTGCCTTTGCCCAACATTCGGGCGACTTCCAGCCGTTGCGACAAAGACTGAATTTCGTTAACGGTGCACAGGTCATCAAAAAAGATGTAACATTCCTCGATGTTCTTTAACGTTAAGATGGCTTCAAATAATTGATCAATCGTTTTGTCATTTAATTTCTTCAGCTGCACTGAATTATCATCCCCTACCGTTACTGTAACCACACCCCCATTGTACCCGAGGGGCGTACTCCTTTTCAAGCATTAACGATTTCACGCATCACAGAAAGAACGCCCAAATTCCGCGAACGCCCACCAGAACCGGGACATTCGTCCATACGCAAGGCAGGGCGGGCACATACAGTATAGTAATACAAACGCCTAGCCAGGGATCATCACGCCGATCAGACCATCCGCGCGTGTCCCATTCGGCGTATGTCAATTCGCTCCTAGGTCTTGTCTCGGGAGGGCGGACAAGAAGGAAACGGGCCTTACGGTCAGCCTGCCCGGGCAAAATATCCGAAAAGGAAAGTGATACCCATGCCTCATAACTATGATTCCCGCCAAGGTCCGGTGCCCCCGTTCCATCCGTACACCCATAATTACCCGGGGGTGAATCCGTACGAAATTAAAGCGGTGGCTTCCTCACTGGTTCCCTATTCTCCGCCGACACCCACACCGACCCAGGCGCCGACTCCCACCCCGGTTGTCACAACCACGCCAAAGGCCGGCGGCCTGTCGCTGCCCAGCTTAAGCGACCTAAAAGGCATCGTCGACCGCATGGGCGGGATCGACGGCATCTTGGCGACGATGGGCCAGGTGCAGAAGGTGATGCAAACCGTACAGCAATTCGCCCCGATGGCGAAGCTGCTCACCTCGCTCTTGCCCGGCGGCAAAGGCAGGGCGGGCAGCAGTGTCGGCCGAATGGACGATTACCGCCCGCGCCGCCGCAAAACCAATCGCAAGAAAAGCGGCAGCCGCACCGGCTCCGGCCGCAGCGGAAAACGCTCATCGACCGGCAAATCCGGCAAGTCGGTCAAATCGGGAAAACGCCGCCGTTAATCCGGCGGCGGCTTTACTTTTACCGAGCTCTCCGGTGCTCACTTAAACCAACCGCGCTGCCTGAACCAAAGGATCATCCAACCGCCCAGCGCCGCCATTAGTCCGATCACCGCAAAATACCCGTATTCCCAATTCAATTCGGGCATGTTCACGAAGTTCATTCCATAAATGCCAGCGATTAGCGTCAGCGGCATAAAGACGGTGGTGATAACCGTCAGCGTCTTCATGATCCCGTTCATCCGATTGGAATTCAGCGAAATATAAGAGTCGCGCAAATCGGCGGTCATTTCCCGGTCAGCCTCGATCATCTCCGACAACTTAAGCAGATGGTCGTAAATATCCGCGTAATAAGCGCGCGGCTCTTTATCGCCTTGGACATGCTGTGAGTTCAAGATGCGGTACATGAGATCGCGCATCGGTACGATCGTCCGCCGCAGCTTCAGCAGCCGGCTGCGCAGGTCAAACACCTGGTTCATCAACTCCTCCACCGATTCGCTGCTTCCTTTGCCCTCCAACTCATTCAGATCATCTTCAATCGCATACACACAAGGAAAATAATGATCCACCAGGCTGTCGATCACCATGTAAGCCGCCGAATACGGCCCGTGAACCCACACCTTGCGCTCATGGGCCCGCTTCAGCATATTGCTCCACGCTTCATCCAATTCATCCAGCTGGCGCTGGTGGAACGAAACTAAGTACTCGTCCCCGATAAACAGATCCACTTCCACCGTCTCCAGCGTTCTTTCATCAATCGCATGAAGCACCAGAAATTGAAAATCGTCGTAATAGTCCATTTTCGGCCGTTGCAAAATATGCAAGCAATCCTCAATCGCCAGCGGATGGAAATGGAAGAAGCTCGACAGCAGCTCCGTCTCCTCCGGTGTTGGGGTATCCAGATCGACCCAGGTCCAGACGAACTGCTGATTATGAATCTGCTCCAGCGGAAATCCCTCCACCGTCTGGTGATCTCTCATCATGCCCATCGTTCTGATCATGCCGAACCTCCCAAAAAAAGCCAATCCTCAGCAGATTGGCTTACTCGAATTTCATCCTTAGAACAACAATTTATAGATCAGCCCGGCCATCACAAACACGATCGGAATCGTAATTACCCAGGCAATGACGATCCGCCCGGCCATCGACCAACGTACGGCGGAGAAACGTTTGGCTGCGCCTACGCCGAGGATGGACGAGGTGATGGCATGCGTCGTGCTGACGGGCAAATGAAACAACGTGGCCCCGAAAATAACCGATGCAGCGGAAAGATCCGCGGCGAAACCGTTGATCGGCTCGATTTTGAAGATCTTCGTACCCATCGTCTTGATAATTTTATAACCGCCAACCGATGTCCCGAGCGCCATCGCCGTCGCTGCGGCCAGTTTAACCCACAGCGGCACTTCCATATGATCTTGGAAGTCTGCCGTCACCAAGGCGAACGTAATAATCCCCATCGCTTTCTGGGCATCATTGGTGCCGTGCGTGAAGCTTTGGATCGCTGCAGTCACGATTTGCAACGACCGGAAGCCTTTGTTGACGGTATGCGGACTACGCCGGGCAAAGATCCATCTCAAGATGGTCATGACGATGTAACCAATCACAAAAGCGATGATTGGGGAGAACACCAATCCCTCTACAATCGTCGTAAATCCGCCCCAGTTCAGCTTGTCCGGTCCAGCCCCCATGTACACCGCCCCGGCCAGGGAACCAATCAGTGCATGGGAAGAAGACGACGGAATGCCAAACCACCAAGTAATGAGGTTCCAGATAATTGCCGACAACAGCGTGGCGACCAGCACTTCCAGACCGTTATCCAGCTTCGCCGGATCGGCGACACTACCCCCAATTGTTTTCGCGACGCCCGTAAACATGATAGCACCTAAGAAGTTCATGACCGCTGCCATCATGATCGCAGTACGCGGCTTCATCGCGCGTGTTGATACCGAGGTCGCAATCGCATTGGCTGTATCATGAAACCCGTTAATGAAGTCGAACGCCAACGCCAGTATGATAACGATAAGCATAATCATTAAACTCGTATCCATAGCATTTTTGCACAGATGGCTATCTCTCTATATAAATCCGCGCAATTCCAACCTCCCGAAAATCAAATATATAGTGAAGTTTCTTAAGAATTACGCATGATGATGGATTCCAGCATGTTGGCAACCTTCTCGGCAGCATCGGTTGTCGTCTCCAGCCGCTCATAGATCTCTTTCTTCTTGATCAGTTCGATCGGATCGGTCACCTTCATGAACAGCTCCTTGATGCAAATCCGCAGCAGTTCATCGCCTTGATTCTCCAGGTCGTTAAGACGAATCGTGTATTCGCGGATTGCGAGCAATTTTTTCTGGGACAGCAAATGAATCGCCTTTTGGATCTCATAGGCCGAGTTGCGTAAAATTTCGGCAAAGCGAGCGATATATTCGTCCGGCCCGTTCAAATTGTACATAAAAAAACGGGAAGTCGTAGCTTCCAAACCGTCGATCACATCGTCGAGGGCGGTAATCAGATGCATAATGTCGTCACGCTCGATGGGCGTAATAAACGTTTTGTTCAATTCCACGATGATTTTATGGGTGTAACCATCACATTGGGATTCGAACTCCTTCATCTTCTTGGCGAAGGCTTCAACGTCCTTGAAGTCCGCGACCTGCTGGGCGAAATAGTCCGCCGAATGCACGATCGTATCTGCCATATCCTCTAACGTCTGGAAAAAGATATCTTTCTTCTTCAGTCGCATCAGTATCCCCTTTTCTCTCCATAAGGTAGTTCTTGTGGTTGATGTTTTTACACAACCTTGAATATCTTATCACAACTGCATCACAGATAGGAAATATTGTCGCAAACATTTCACCTTCATGCGCTTATATTTCCCCTTATTCTCCCAGAGTTATCCTTTAATCGCCCTGGAAATACAAAATCTGCCTTTCTTCTCCTTTACTCTGCCTTTACATGACTGGCGAAATCCGGCGTATTGGGGACGACATGAATAAAGGTTTGGCCCGGCACCATAGGGATCTCCGCGTTATCCTTAATGAACCGGATAATATCGCCTTCCTTGCGGATCCAGTTGGCCTGAATGACTTTGCCTTGCTGGAACAATATCGCTTCACCGCCCAGCTCCAGTCCTACTTCCAGACGGCCGACATCGTCCAGCACCCGGTGGTCTGCCCCCATAACGACGACATTCGCAGCGGTTAATGGATCGCCAGTCTCCAGATCGGTGTGAGGCTCACCATTGATGAACCGCTTGTAAAGCCCGGACGCCGCATCATATTCGTAACCCACCCGGTAGCTGTCCAGTTGAAACTTAATCTCCACGTGATTTGCGGTCTCCAGGGAATCCGAATGTTCATTTTCCTTATAAAAAAGATACCCCGGCACCGCCGTATCCTCCGTGGTATACCCGCGCTTCGCGGCGCCTTCCAGCAGCTTCTCTACGTTGGAATACAAATTGTGCGGAGCCTTCCGGGACTTGTCCCGCCAGAAATAAGCGCCGGCGTTTGTGATCTCGTCCAGATCCTCTTTATGCTGTCTTTGCAGGATCGCAAACGCTTCGTTGCTCGCCCCGGCATGCACCAACACCCCGTGGTAGCTCTCGCCCAAATCGATCATGTACGGGCGAATGCTGCGAATCGGGCCGATCTTGGCATTGTCCGCTTGACTGTGGAAGATGGATACAAGCCGCGTGACTCCGCCTTCCGCCAACACCTCGTATACAACATCGGCATCGATTAACCCCGATTGCGGGCGGGCTGCCGGCGCATTGTTAATCATAATGGCAAGCGGTCTGCGGGTCAGCGGCTCCTCGAGCGGCAATCCCGTCAACGGAGCCGTATAGGCAGGCGCCGCCGGTTCGGGCTCAGCAGTGTCCTCCGGGGTCTCCGTCTGTTGCGGCGGAGCGATGTTATCCGCAGGCGTGGCCGTCTCCTCGACCTTCCCGCAAGCGGAGAGCATAACGATAAGCAAGAATAAGAGCAGCAGCCAACTTAACTTCAATGATTTCAAAGGCATGTCCTCCGTCAAAATTCTTAAGTTTTTTACATTATACGTTGAATTCCTCTTTCGGGGGAAGCCGGAACAAAAGCAAACCTCTCAGCGAACCCCATATTTCATTCTAATTCTGAATTGGGTGTTTAAAATACAGTTCTTCATATGAATACTACAGGAGAGGAGAGATTATCCACGGGATCAAACGAACCTTGTCGCCGCATCCATGTATAAGGAGATGAAGAGATGATCGTAAAATGGTTAAGGGAGAGCATCGTTGCCTCTTGGCTGCTCTTGCTGTTCAGACTATATGTAGGTTACGAGTGGCTAACCTCCGGTTGGAGCAAAGTAACCGGCGGGTTTAATGCCGCTGGATTTCTGACGGGCGCTTTGGCGAAGACCGGCGGCGAACACCCCGCTGTGCAAAGCTGGTGGGCTTCCTTCCTCGAGCATTTTGCCGTGCCCAACGTCGGTTTGTTTAATATCCTTGTCCCTTACGGCGAGGTACTTGTCGGTCTGGGCCTGATCCTGGGCGGCTTCACTTGGCTGGCTGCCTTCTTTGGCATGGTCATGAACTTTGCCTTCTTGTTCTCAGGGACCGTAAGCACGAACCCGCAGTTGCTGCTGCTCCAAATCTTTATCGTTGTCGCCGGCACGAACGCCGGGCGGATCGGATTGGACTACTTCATCCAGCCTTACTTCCGCAACAACTACGGACGGCGGCGTTAACCAGTCCCATCCCGAGAAAAAAAGCGCAGAACCCCAATTCCCAATTCTTGAGGTTCTGCGCTTATTTATATGGATCGGTCGTTGTGTACCGGGATCACCGCCCGGTCAACGACCGCCGAACTTCCAGCAGTTTAAGCTAAGGCTGCCGTATTGATAATCCTGAAACAATTTCACAGCATGGCGTTCATCGTCTGCCGCCCCCATGGCGTAGAAGAGCGGAACAAAATGCTCCCGTCCGTACGAAGGAATCGCCATCCGGACATGCGGTGCTTTGCGGTCATAATCAAAGAGCTGCCGCAAGTCCCAGTTCTCCAGCTGCTCTCCGATCCAATCGTCGAATTCCACGGCCCACGCAGCCGGCTCTCGTCCTTCCCAATCGAGCAGGCGAAGATTATGAACAAGTCCGCCGCTGCCGATCACAAGGACGTTCCGCTGCCGCAGCTCCGTAAGCATTTTGCCGATGGCATACTGCTCTTCAGGCTCGCGTTTGGCGTCCACAGACAAGGCTACGACAGGGATATCGGCAGACGGAAACATCAGCCGCAGCACAACCCAGGCTCCATGGTCCAGACCTCTGCCTGTCGAAGTTTTGTAAGGCAGATTGTGCGCTCGGAAAATCGCTTCGATTTCTTCACTAAGCTCGGGACTGCCCGGCGCCGGATACTCGATCGCGTACATCTCTTCCGGGAAGCCGTAGAAATCGTGCATCGTCATATGCTTCGTATCCGTCGAGACCCATTGATCCGGAGCATCCCAGTGCGCCGAGAAGATCACAATGGCATCGGGCGGTTCCAGAATTTCTTGACCCAAGCGGTGAAGAAAATCCGTATATGCGTTCTTCTCAATCGCTAATGTAGGCGATCCGTGTGCAATAAACAATGCAGGCTGAGACATCTCCCAAACCTCCCTACGCCAAAAAAATGGTTACACCTTCATTGTATCCATCCCCGAAGGATTTTACCAGTTTTTGTACGTCTGGGTTTGACGGTGCCTCCTACTCATGTCCTTAAATCATCCAATGCTGCCACTCGGTCTGCAGGGCTTCCAACCCTCCGAGCCATTCCTTAGTCTTCCGGATGACCTGTTGCTGATGGTCACCGGACGAGAACGTGTGACTGCCTTGGAAAATAATCTCCTTATCGCAGCGCCCCTCTGGACGCATCCAGAACACCTTCTGATATAAGAAAGCATAGTCCGCCGGAATAATATCGTCTGAGGTTCCATGAACAACCAGTACGTCACCGGAAAATTTAACGGCTTCCTGGAACGGTTGATATTCGCCCAGCGAATCAAAAAATTTCGGCGTCAGTCCGTAGCCCAAATAGTCAGCGCTCCCTTGCTTTACCGCCCGGTCATATAGATCGCGTCCGGTGATTTTGACAATATCGCTGAACGGGTAGCCAACCGCCGACCATAAGACAAGGTTCTTTACGCGTCGGTCACGGATGGCGGTTAGGAGGGCAATCAAACTGCCAAGGCTGTGTCCAAGCAGCGATACCCGCGTCGGGTCAACGTCAAACGCGCTCAGGCCATAATCCAGCACCGAACGGGTCTGGGCGATCATCGACTCTACGCCATGGTCACCGTAAGAACCGCTGCTCTCGCCGCATCCGAGATAGTCGAAGCGAAGCACGAGGAAGCCGTCTGCTGCAAGCTCCCTTGCAGTCTTGACGAATAGACGGTCAACGCCGATACGGCTGCCTACAAATCCGTGGCAGATGACGACCAAGGGAGCGCGTTGGCAGCGCCCCCCTTGTTTGTTCTCGGCCGGGTAATGTATGCTGGCCGCAAGCTGTTCTTCTCCATGATTGATCACAATCTGTCTTTCCATAACCCGTCTCCTCCCCGTATTCCGGCAATGATATATACTTTAAATCCGATAAGTTTAATATGATTTTGTTTGAACTTATCTTAGCATTACCCGAGCCGGGGTGTCAATCGGATCGCGCAGATCGCAAGAAACTCACTTATTCATAGGACTGGCGGAAGTACGCATGGGTGGTAACCCGGCCCTCCCACTCTTTCATAAACCGATGATTCCCCAGATCACCTTCGTCACACGCCTCGTCATCCCCGCACAACATGCCGCTTTCCTCATCGCTCTCATTGGTTACGACTTCTTCCAGGCTTCCCCGAGAGTTGCTGTTCAGCAAATACCTCCGGGTCAGCTCCGATTCATATTTTCCCACTGTCTCTGCCTCCCGCAACTTTAGTGTGATTGTGTGCAGACCGCCTTGTCGCCATCAAATCGATTTTCAGCCTGATTGCCGGCGCCTGCCGTTTTGCTTATAAAGTAGTTTTTGGAGGGAGGGACGCTTTTTATTCCTTGTTCAAGGAATGTTCATGATCCATTAGTTCTGTTCCGCTTCCACTTCTGCCGTGCCTCGGTCCCTTGCGAATGGGACAAACTATGAAGTATACTACGGAAGAAACTGGGAGGAGAGATACAACCATGTACATCCACGAAATGATCGGCGAAACGAAACGGCTACGACAACAAATGACGCCGGAGAACGAAGCATATTTCGGGGAAATGGTCTTGTACTTCCGTTCCGGCTCCAGCTCGCTTAGTGAAGCCAAAGGGGAAGAACTCCTGCTGGACATCGCCCGGCAAATCATCAAAAATCAAGCCAAAGGCATCTCGGCGGCAGAACGCTTCGGCCCCGATCCGAAGGCTTATTGTGCGGAGCTGGCGGAGGACGTAAAGGCACGGAAGCCCCGGACGCTGAAGGACAAAATCAAATATTATACGATGATCCCCTGGGTAGCTTTGACCTGGGTCTTCTTTATTTATATGATCACCGGTTTCTTCAGCAAATGGTTTGGCGGGGAGCTCGAATATACACAGATCAGCACCTCCTCGCTGTTGATCATCGCCGTACTGTCTATCGTGCTGATTGAGCTGGTCACTCGCTTCCTCGGCAATAGCTCCAAAGCCGTCGAAGGCCAGAAGGCCGCCGGAGGTGGAAGACCGGCAGGACCAGGAGCAAAACCAGGAATGCAGTCCAACTCAGGACCGCGCGGCTTTAATCTTCGTGCGTTCGGCACTTACATCGCCGTTGCCGCCGTGTTGATCATTGTTGGCACCGTATTAAACCGAATTATGCCGGCATTTACCGTTTCGCCTTGGGACAGCCTGATCTTGTTTGCCGTGGGACTGGCTGGGCAAATTTTCTTTTTTGGTCGCCGCTCGAAGAATTAAGCAGAAAAACCACAGAAGCCGCATCCCCCAAACGATCAAGAGGATGCGGCTTTTGCGGTTTATTTTTACATAAGGAGATCAAATCTCGATCCGTTTCTTCAGCAAATACGTTATCGCGTAAAACATCAAAGCCGCTACGACCACTTCAAGCAAGAACGGCCCAAGCGGAAGCAGATTCACCGATTCACTCGCCACTGCACCGTTCTCCTCGGCCATCCCGATATGAATGATTCCGAAGTTCGCAAAGGTACTATTCGTATCTCGAAAGATCAGGCTTTCCACCCAAGACAACCCGTTCTGAATGACAAAAAAGGAAATGATGCCGACCCACGTCCCGGCTTTGCCCCGGATGCTGACGCTGGCGCCAATCGTGATCGCCATAAAGACCGTTAGCACCAGCAGCGTATACACCCAAATGATGGTCAGGATGACGAACAGAGTGTTTTGGAGCCCGTTCGTCTCAATTTGAATAATGTTGATCGGTACCTGGGCAATCCGAAAATAGATCGCAGCATGAACCACGACAATCACCGCGATGATCAGCGCCACGAGCCAACTGAATACCAGGCAAGACAGGATCGTCCATACCGGATGCAGCGGGAGCAAACGACGATGATACGCCTTGATGTTGTAGGCAAACGTTTTGCAGGACTGCACGACCATAATGATAGCAGCGGTAAAATAAAGAACGGTGGTTAAGCCAAAGATCGTCTCCGCATCCCAATGGCGAAGGTTGCCTGTGATCGACAGCAGTCCTTGCACGATGACCAGGATCGCAGCCAGCCCCAGCACGGTATTGGCATTTTGTTTGATATCGTACTTCAGCAGCTTTCTCATTTACGCGAACACCTCTCTGAACATGTCATCGACGCTCTTGCCATAGCGAATCCGCAGGTTCTCCACTTCCTCCTGCATGACAACCTCGCCGCTGCGGATAAAGATTACCTCATCGAAAATCCGCTCAATATCCGAAACCAGATGGGTAGAGATGACGAGGCTGCTCTCTTCGTTGTAAAATTCCACGATCGCATCCAAAATTTTGGTCCGGGCCACCGGGTCCACCCCGCCGATCGGCTCGTCAAGCAGATACAGCTTGGCATTTCTCGATAACGTTAACGTCAGTTGAAGCCGTTCGTTCATGCCCTTCGACAGGGAGCTGATTTTGTCCTTCTCATTCAGATTCATAAAGTCCAGCATCGTGCCGGCCTTCTCCTCATCGAAATCTGGGTAGAAATCGCGGTAAAATCCAATTGCATCCCGCACCTTCATCCACGACTCCGTTAATGGACGATCGGGCATGAAGGAAACCAACGATCTCGTCGTTAGTCCCACCGGCGTTCCGTCCACCGACACCTTGCCTCCGGAAGGATGAATCAGGCCGGCGGCGATTTTCATCAGTGTGCTTTTGCCGCTGCCATTCGTGCCTAGCAGGCCAACGATCTTTCCTTTGCCGACGCTGAAGGACACGCCATGCAATGCCTTTTTGCTGCCGTACGATTTTGATAGGCCTTGTACTTCCAGTAGCGGTTTCATTGATGGTTGCCCTCCTTTAGCGTCGCTCATCCGTCTTTATGGCGTCGGCGACAAGCGCCGCAATATCCTCGTTGCTAAAGCCCAGCTCCTGCATGCCTCCGATAAAACGATCCAGCAGCTCACCGGCCATTTCTTTTTTGATGGTCATAATTTTCGTTTCCTCGCTTGTCACGTATCTTCCGAGTCCGCGTTTCGTTTCCACGATGGCTTCACGCTCCAATTCCTGAAAAGTCCGCTGCACGGTATTCGGATTAATTTGCAGCTCGGCCGCAAGCTCGCGTACCGACGGAATTTTGTCGCCGGCCTTCAATCGGCCAGTGACGATTTCCCTTTTTAAATAATTCATAATTTGTAGATAGATCGGCAGATTATTATCGAATTCGATGCTCACGTTCCTTGGCTCCTTTCCGCCGTGTGCCGCCGTTAGTGATTCTACCGGTCAAGCAACATCCCGTTTTTTAAACGTAACAAAGCTTACTGCAAGAAACAAGATCAAATAGGCGGCGATCACCACGGAGGAGAAGGTTAACGTCATGCCCGGCATCGGCGGATTCCCGTTTAGGTATACCGTTAAATCGGCGTTGGCGAAGATGAGATACTTGGCGAAGGCGTATCTCGAAAGCAAGGCCACCACCAGTTCCTCCAGCACAACAATGAACATGCCGATCCCAATTGTCGCTCCTGTCGAACGAGTCAGAATGCTTACTAGAAAAGTGATCGTAACGTAAACAACGGTATAAATGAACTGATACAAGGCGCTGGTTAGAACTTCGCTCCAGCCGATTCCCTGCACGCTGGCAGATCCGAATCCGTAGATCAGCCCGCCGCCCAACAGGGCAATCGCCAGTGAAAAGACGAAGAGAGACATCGTGAACAGCAGCACAGCCACGTATTTAGAGGCCAAGATACGGCTGCGACTTTGCGAGCGGATCAGCAGCAGCTTGATCGTCCCCAGACTGTGCTCCTTCGCCACAATCCCTGCGGTACAAATAATGACCAGCAAGGTCATCATTTGACCTAAGCCGTTTCGGGACATGGCCATTAACGCAAAATCCAGGAACCCTACCGACTGCTGCGAGAAAGTGTGCATCATGTACAGCATCCCGGCAATCGACGCGGCGATCAGCGTATAAGGGACGATAAAGCTGTCCTTCTTGGACATCTTAAGCCATTCGTTCACAACAAGCGGTGTAAATTTACGCAATTTGGTTTCCTCCCGTCCATTTCAAGAATTCGTCTTCCAACGATTGCTTAACTTCTTCGATCCGGTAGATGGCGATCCCTTCGCTGCCCAGCGCGCCAACGACGCGTGGGATATAGCTGTCGCGTACGGCGACCGTCACTTCGCCCCGTTCCGGAGACATCCCCAGCAGGCGGATTTCTTCCATCCGGATGAGTCGGGCTTTCGCCGCTTCGGCATCGCTGACCCGGAACGTCACGTTCACCCGTTCCTCGGTTTTCTCTGCCGCCTCACCTAGGGCGCGTTCGGTCACGAACTTCCCTTCCTGAATGACGACCACGCGGCTGCACATCAGCTCCATTTCGGCCAGCAAATGGCTGGAGACCAGCACAGCAATCCCTTCCTCGACCGCAACGCGCTTCAGATAGTCGCGCATTTCCCGAATCCCGGCCGGATCCAGCCCGTTGGTCGGCTCATCGAGAATCAGAATCGACGGCCGATGCAATAAAGCCTGCGCGATGCCCAGGCGCTGACGCATGCCTAGCGAGTACGCTTTTACACGTTTTTTCATCGCCTTCTCCAAGCCTACCAGCCGGGTGACCTCCTGAATCCGCTCCTCCGTAATCCCTTCGCTCATTCGCGCGTACTGCTTCAGATTGTCATATCCGGTCATGTACGGGTAAAACTCCGGATTCTCAATAATCGCGCCAACGTGGGCGATCGCTTGGGTGAAATGATTCCGGATACTAAATCCTTTGATCTGGACATCGCCCTCCGTCATTCCGATCAGACCCACGATCATCCGAATCGTGGTCGTCTTCCCTGCACCGTTAGGTCCGAGCAGACCCACAATTTCTCCCCGTCGAATTTCGAAAGACAGCTTATCAACAATCCGTTTGCTGCCAATCGCCTTCGTCACCTGTTGTACCGACAAGACGACCGGCTCTTGTCCCTGCTCTTGTCCCTGCAATTTCGCCGCATCCGCTCCAAAGCCCGGGGCGACATTTTCAATAGACTGATGCTGCACGTTCACTTTATTCACTCCTTTTGATCGATGCTCTGAAATGTGATACTGGAATGCCATGTACCTGAATGCGAGTTCTTGATTGTGCTACGTTTCGATTCCATGGTTTCGAGTCGTTGTATTAGTGTTATAGTTAAATAGTACACTGGGTCATTGATATTGTCAACACTAACGGAACGTAGAGACGTTATTTGTCATTTCCCGCGGCATTTCCCGAGCTAACGGAACAGGGAGACCTTATTTTGGGAAAAAGCGGCCAATCCAGCGGCTTCCCGTTCAAATAGCGCTCCTGGGTTCCGTTAGAAATGGATGAGGGCCTTGTGACCTACGAATAAGGTCCGTACGTTCCGTTACAGTCACGTTCCCGATCCAGACCTCCATGCATACCAAAAAGCCCTCCCCGACCAAAGTCGAAGAGGGCTGCTCGCCTCTAAATTTTTTCGCTTCCAGCTTATATCAGCAAATTAAACAAATTCAAATCCCGATTCAGCTCGGTATATACGATGCCTTTCGCGGACATGCGCCCGATCAATGGTTCGTAATCCGCTTTGTCGCTCAGCTCGATGCCAACCAAGGCCGGGCCGTTCTCTTTGTTGTGCTTCTTCGTGTACTCGAACCGCGTGATGTCGTCGTTTGGCCCCAGCACCTCTTCCAAGAATTCGCGAAGCGCTCCGGCCCGCTGCGGGAAATTAATCAAGAAATAGTGCTTCAGCCCTTCATAGATCAGTGACCGTTCCTTCATTTCCTGCATCCGGTCGATGTCGTTGTTACCGCCGCTGATGACACAGACCACCGTCTTCCCGCGGATTTGGTCACGGTACATATCGAGTGCCGAGACTGGCAACGCCCCTGCTGGTTCTACAACGATGGCACTATCGTTGTAGAGCTCCAAAATCGTCGTACATGCCTTGCCTTCCGGAACCTGAACGATGTCGTCCAGGAGGTTGGCGCAAATTTCGTAATTCAAATCGCCAACCCGCTTCACCGCCGCGCCGTCCACAAATTTATCGATCGATTCCAGCGTGACAACCTGCTTCTGCCTTAACGCTTCCGTCATGGACGCCGCACCGGACGGTTCAACGCCGATGATCTTCGTATCAGGGCTTACCGTCTTCAAGTAAGTCCCGATGCCCGACACCAACCCGCCGCCGCCGATGGTGACGAAGACGTAATCCGCCGGTGTAGTCAGGCTTTCCATAATCTCCATGCCGATCGTCCCGTTCCCGGCAACAATCTTCGGATCGTCAAACGGGTGAATGAACGTCATCCCGCCTTCCTGGCAGGCTTTCATCGCCTCCGCATAAGCATCATCGTAGGTGTCACCGATCAGAACGACCTCCACATGCTCGCCGCCAAATCTTTTGACCTGCTTGATTTTCTGGTTCGGTGTCGTGCTGGGCATATAGATTTTCCCTTGAATGCCTAGCGCATTGCAGGAGAACGCTACGCCCTGCGCATGGTTGCCGGCGCTCGCGCACACGATTCCGCGCTTCAGATCTTCGGGCTGCAGGCTGCGAATCATGTTGTACGCCCCACGGATCTTGAAGGAGCGCACGACCTGCAGATCCTCCCTTTTTAAATACACATTGCATTCATATCTAGCCGATAACGTTGCGTCGAGCTGCAACGGAGTTCGGATGACCACTTCCTTCAGCACGTGATGCGCTTTGACGATGTCTTCCATGCCTACCGTTTGTCGTTCCGCCTGATTCATCTATTTCTCCTCGCTTTAACTGAGTTCTCTCATTCTAATAAAGGTACACCTGAAACCGCCTCCGGTTCAAGTTATTTTGTACAGTCAGGGAAACGCCCCTCCGTACGGGCAAATGCTCCCGGCTCGGAAGGGCGTTTACGTTCGAACCTATAGCTTAACGTTTCTTTGGTATTAGACGGTCATCGGTATGACCTTTCGAGTTCGTCTCTTGGGACAGCTCGGTCAGCTCCCATTCCATCGTGCCGTACACGGGGTCGGAAGGGAACTCCTCGCCTTTTTGCAAATAGACTTCCCGTCCCAGCTCATCCCGGTAAACGCCGTCGACTTCCACTTCTTCGCGCGAGACCGGTAGCATTTCCTTCATTTTGTCGCTCATGATGATGCCGCCTCCCATTCGAGTATTACAGGGACTCAGAAGAAAATCCCCAATATCCCTTAACATGCTCGAAAGGGCAGCGGATTATCCTTGACGGATCATCTCACTAGACGAGCGCCTTCGCGGCAATATCCGACCGTTGATGCTTGCCCTCGAACGTAATGAGGTTCGCTGCCTCATAGGCTTTGTCCCGGGCTTCGGCAATCGATTGTCCCAGGCCAACCACGCCAAGCACACGCCCGCCGTTCGTGACCCACTCGCCTGCTTCGTTCTTCGACGTGCCGGCATGGAACACCAACGCCCCTGCAGCCTGCGCTTCCTCCAGCCCGCGGATCGGCAGGCCCTTCGGATAGAAAGCCGGATAACCGCCGGAGGCCAGCACAACGCAAACCGCCGCTTCCTCGCTCCACTCGATATCTACTTGATCCAACGTCCCATTTACCGCTGCCAAGAAAATCTCCAGCAGATCACTCTTCAAACGCGGCAGAACAACCTGGGTTTCCGGATCGCCAAAACGGGCGTTAAATTCGATTGTCTTCGGTTTGCCGTCCGGCGTAATCATCAACCCCGCAAACAGCACGCCGCGGAACGGCCGGCCTTCCGCAACCATGGCCTTCGCGGTTGGTTTGATGATCGTTTCGATAGCCTCTTCGATAATCGAATCCGCGATATGCGGCAACGGGGAGTAGGTTCCCATGCCGCCGGTGTTCGGGCCTTTGTCACCGTCATACACCTGCTTGTGGTCTTGCGCCGCAACCATAGGACGGACGGTTTCCCCGTCGACAAACGACAGGATCGACATTTCCTGTCCTTCAAGAAACTCCTCGATCACGACCTGGCTGCCGGATTCGCCAAACACTTTGTCAACCATGATGTTCTTTAGAGCTGTTTCCGCCTCTTCGCGAGTGAAGGCGACCGTTACACCTTTGCCTGCGGCAAGCCCGTCCGCTTTAATCACGATTGGCACCGGACGGCTTTGGAGATACTTAAGCGCCTGCTCGTACTTGTCGAACTTTTCGTATGCGGCGGTCGGAATGTTGTATTTTTTCAATAGATCCTTCATAAACGTCTTGCTGCCCTCGATATGCGCAGCATTCTTACGCGGACCAAATACCGGGATGTTCTTGGCTTCGAATACATCCACGATGCCGTCTGCGAGCGGATCGTCCGGACCTACGACGACCAGGCCCACACGCTTCTCCTCCGCAAAAGCCGCCAGCTTATCGAATTCGTTCACCTGAATCGGCACCAGCTCGGCGATTTGTCCGATCCCCGCGTTCCCCGGAGCGCAATAAATCTTATCGGCCTTCGGGCTTTTCGCCAGGCTCCAGCAGATCGCGTGCTCACGCCCTCCGGCGCCAATCACCAAAATATCCATAGTCTCCTCCCTCGCTTCTGAATAGTTAGTTAACTAAATGAAATAACTTGAAATTCTACTGTTAATTTTGCACCTTACCCGCATTTGAACGAAACTAACTGGAAAATGTACCGCTAATTTAAGCTCAAAACGTTGATGAAGGCATTTTCGCTCAAATTAACGGCAGGTTTTACAGTTAAGTAGGCAAAATCAAGCGTTACGGCTGAAATAACAGTAGGTTTTACAGCTATTTGCCCACGCACGTTTGTGCGTCTGCGAAAAGACGGCAGGCCGCCGCAGCGGTCTGCCGTTTGCCTTTAACCTAGTGTTTGAAATGGCGCACGCCGGTGAAGACCATCGCGATGCCGTGCTCGTTGGCAACTTTGATGGACTCCTCGTCCTTCACGGAGCCGCCCGGTTGGATAATCGCCGTGATCCCGGCTTTGGCAGCCGCTTCGACCGTGTCGCCCATCGGGAAGAACGCGTCCGACGCCAAGACGCTGCCTTTCGCTTTCTCTCCCGCTTGCTCGATCGCGATCTTCGCTGCACCTACGCGGTTCATTTGCCCCGCGCCAACGCCAATGGTCATATCGTCCTTCGCCAAGACAATCGCGTTCGACTTCACATGTTTAACCACTTTCCAGCCAAACAGCAGCTGTTTCAACTCTTCTTCGGTTGGCTTGCGATCGGTTACGACCGTCAAGTCGGACTCTTTCAGCGTATGCACATCGCTTTCTTGCACGACCATCCCGCCGTCGATCGAGGTGACAACAAACTGGCTGCTGCGGCTCGCGCCCAGCTCCAGTCCGCCAAGCTTCAGCAGACGGAGGTTTTTCTTCTTCGTAAGAATCTCCAGCGCTTCTTCCGTGAAGCCTGGCGCCAAAATAATCTCCAGGAAAATCTCCTTCATCAGCATCGCCGTATCTGCATCAATGATGCGGTTGGCAGCGACGATCCCGCCGAAGATCGATACCGGATCGGCCTCGTACGCTTTCTTGTAAGCTTCCAATACGCTGGCGCCCACGCTAACGCCGCAAGGATTCATATGCTTGACCGCGACGACCGCCGGCTCGTCAAATTCCTTAACGATTTGCAGCGCCGCGTTCGCATCGTTGATGTTATTATAGGAAAGCTCCTTGCCGTGGAGTTGCTCTGCATTCGTCAGCGTGTCCGCTGCTGCCAACGGTTTGCGGTAAAACGCCGCTTTTTGATGCGGATTTTCGCCATAACGCAAATCTTGAATTTTCTCGTAGGTGACCGTGAAACGCTCTGGCAACGGATCACCCGTCACCTTCGACAAGTAATCGGAGATCAAGGCATCGTATGCCGCCGTATGGCGGAAAACTTTGGCCGCAAGCCGTTTACGCGTTTCAAATGTCGTATCGCCGCCCGCACGCACTTCTTCAAGCACGGTTCCATAGTCAGCTGCGTCGACTACAACGGTGACAAACGCATGGTTTTTCGCAGCCGAACGAAGCATCGTAGGCCCGCCGATGTCGATATTTTCGATGGCGTCCTCATAGGTGACGTCCGGTTTCGCGATCGTTTCTTGGAACGGGTACAGGTTGACGATCACCAGGTCGATATAATCCAATCCCAGTTCCTTCATCTGTGCTTGGTGCTCCTCGCTGTCGCGCACCGCCAGCAGCCCGCTATGCACGGCAGGATGCAGCGTTTTAACGCGTCCGTCGAGGATTTCCGGGAACCCGGTGACATCGGAAATTCCGATCACCGGTACGCCTTCCTTCGCCAGCAGGTTTTTTGTGCCCCCCGTCGAAATGATTTCCACACCCAGCTGCGACAGCTCGCGGCAAAAATCCACGATACCTGTTTTATCCGACACGCTTACGAGCGCTCTTTTCATACTCACAATCGGCTCCTCCTTTATTTTGGCGAATCCTGCCCCCGATATTTCTCGGGAAATATCGAAACCCTGCATCTGTTCTAAAAGCTATCCGATAATCCTGAAAACTCCTGTAGACAAGCGTTTTTTCGGCGCTGTCTATTCCGACAGAATCGTCACTTTTCTTCCTTCCACGCGCACGCGGTTCTTCGCGAACCACGACACGACCTGCGGATATAAGCGCCCTTCGGCCGCATGGATCTTGGCTTCGAGCGATTCCAGCGTATCGTCCGCCGTAATCTCCACCGCCGCCTGAGCAACCACTGCGCCGGTGTCCATGCCGCCGTCAACCAAATGAACCGTAACTCCCGTCATTTTTACGCCGTAGTCCCAAGCCTGCCCAATCGCATTTTTTCCCGGAAAAGCCGGCAGTAACGATGGATGAATATTAATCATGCGCCCGGCGTACGGCTCAACCAACACCGAAGTGAGCAACCGCATGTATCCGGCCAGCACAACCAAATCGATTTGGCGCTTGTCCAGCTCGGCAGCAATTTCCGCCTCATAATCTTCTCGACGCGCATAGGCCTTCGGGTCAAAAAGATAGCATTCCACGCCGGCTTGGCGGGCCCGTTCGACGACAAAGGCCTGCGGCTTATCGCAAACGAGCAACACTATCTCAGCGTCCAGCTCGCCCGACCGCGTCGCGTCGAGCAAATTCTGAAAATTACTGCCGTTCCCCGAGGCAAACACGGCAATCCGGTATTTCGCTCCCATTAGACATCCGCTCCTGCAAAAGTCACGACCCGCTGTCCTTCCGTCACTTTACCGATCACGTAAGGCGTTTCTCCTGCTTGTTCCAACGTAGCGACCGCAGCCTCAGCCTGATCCTCCGCCACAACAATCACGAGCCCGACGCCCATGTTAAACGTCGTAAACATATCGCGGTTGCTCACGTTCCCTGTCTTCTGCAGCAAGTCGAAGATCGGCAAAATCGGCCAAGACCCGTAGTTGATCTCCACGTTTACGCCTTCCGGCAGAACGCGAGGGATATTCTCGATGAAGCCGCCGCCCGTAATGTGAGCCATCCCCTTCACATCCACCTGCTCCAGCAGGGACAATACCGGCTTCACATACAGCTTGGTTGGCGTGAGCAACACGTCGCCCAACGACTCCCCGCCTAACTCCGGCAGCTTGTCGGTCAATGCGTAGCCCGCTTCTTCCAGCAAGAGCTTGCGAACCAGCGAGAACCCGTTGCTGTGCACGCCGCTGGACGCCAGACCAATCACCGTGTCGCCAGGGGTAATGCGGCTGCCGTTTACGATCTTGCTCTTGTCAACGACACCCACCGTAAACCCGGCGATGTCGTACTCGCCTTCACTGTACATGCCCGGCATCTCAGCGGTCTCGCCGCCGATCAATGCGCAGCCCGACCTACTGCAGCCTTCCGCGATGCCGGCGACAATGGCCTCGATTTTTTCAGGGACAACCTTATCGCACGCCAAATAATCGAGGAAAAAGAGCGGCTCCGCCCCCTGCACGACGATATCGTTTACGCACATCGCTACCGCATCGATGCCGATCGTATCGTGCTTATCCATCGCAAAGGCAATTTTCAGCTTCGTGCCCACGCCGTCCGTTCCCGACACGAGCACCGGCTCCGCGTACTTGTCCTTGTTCAATCCGAACAAAGCGCCAAATCCGCCAAGATCGGTCATCACTTCCGGCCGGAACGTCCGTTTGACGTGCTTTTTCATGCGCTCTACCGCTTCATTCCCGGCTGCGATATCGACGCCGGCTTTCTTATATGCTTCAGACACGAGAGGGACCCACTCCTTTAACTTTTTGAACACGAGGAAACCATTTATCCAATCAATTCATCACGTGAAATAAGTCGAATCTACGCAAAACACCCGTCACGAGTCGGATGGCACAAGACACGAATCGCTAAACGCTAACGAATTCAGCAAGTGCACCCAAACTTCTCTTCCCCGTCGAAATCCGTCCGGGTCGGATAATCGTTGTCGAAGCAGGCCATGCAGAGGCCGCCCTTGTAGTCCGTCGCGTTATCCCCGCCCACCGCCTGGATCAGCCCCTGCGGGCTGAGAAACTCCAGCGAATCGGCATTGATCTCCTTGCAGATCTCTTCCACCGATTTGTAGGAGGCGATCAGCTCACCGCGATCCGGCGTATCGATGCCGTAGAAGCAAGGGTTCTTGAACGGCGGCGAGGTGATGCGGACATGCACCTCCGTCGCGCCGGCTTCGCGCAGCAGATTGACGATCCGTCGCGAGGTCGTGCCGCGAACGATCGAATCGTCGATCATCACAACGCGCTTGCCTTCTACAACGCGGCGCACCGCGCTCAGCTTCATCTTTACGCCTTGCTCACGCAGCTCTTGGCTTGGTTGAATGAACGTGCGGCCAGTGTATTTATTTTTGATCAAGCCCAGCTCGTAAGGGATGCCGGTCTGCTCCGCATAGCCAATCGCGGCGGAAATACTGGAGTCCGGAACGCCGGTGACCACATCTGCGTCGACAAAAGACTCCTGCGCCATCACCTGCCCCATCCGCTTGCGGCTGGCATGCAGGTTCGAGCCGTTCATGTCGCTGTCAGGACGCGCGAAGTAAATGTACTCCATCGCGCACAACGCCTTCCGCTCCGGCTCGGCATAACGCTCCTCGCGGAGGCCGTCCTTATCCAGCACCAGCATTTCACCGGGCTGGATTTCGCGAATCGTCTCCGCGCCAACGACCTCGAACGCGCACGTCTCGGACGAGAACAGGTACGCGTTGCCTAGCCGCCCCATCACAAGCGGGCGCAAGCCGTTCGGATCGCTGGCCACGATCAGCTTGTCGTTCGTCAGCAGCAGGAAAGCGAAGCCTCCAACCAGCTGACGAAGGGCGTCCTTTGCCGCCTCGACGAAATCCTTCGGCGAGCGGGCGATCAAGTGCGCGATCACTTCCGTATCGCTGGTCGTTTGAAAGATCGAGCCGCTTTGCTCGAGCTGGCGGCGGATTTTCGGCGCATTCACGATGTTGCCGTTCGTTGCCACTGCCAGATCGCCGTCGCGGTATTTGAAGATCAGCGGCTGCGCGTTCGTTAGCTTGCTGTCTCCGCTCGTCGAATAGCGGACGTGGCCGATCGAACGGTCCCCGCGCAGCGAAGCCAGCTTGTCGCGGTCGAACACTTCCTTAACCAGGCCCATACCGCGGTGGTAATGAAAGTCCTCCCCATCGGTGGCGCAGATTCCCGCGCTTTCTTCCCCCCGGTGCTGCAACGCGTGCAGTCCGTAGTAGGACAGCGAGGCGGCTTCAGCATGACCAAATACGCCAAACACGCCGCATTCCTCGCGTAACGTATCAAACGGATCCGCATGCCCCGCCCCTTCGTTATAGTAGTCTCCGGTCCAAAGTCTCTGCGCTGGTTTTATTGCATCAGACATGGAATGACATCCTCCCAGACGCGTTTCAGCTGTTCCACCGGCTTGCTCAGAACCTCCGTTCCGTTTACAGCAATGCTCAGTTCCGATCCTTCCACGACCCCGATCCGCGCCGCAGGCACGCCGCGTTCCGCGAGCAGCTTCTCCAGCGCCTCCGCCTTCTCCGGCGAAGCCGACAGCAGAATCCGAGACTGCGATTCGCTGAACAGCGCAAAGTCAGGGCGCAGCTCGCTGGCGATATCAACCTTGGCGCCAATTCCGCCGCTGATGCACGATTCAGCCAACGCAACCGCGAGGCCGCCTTCGGACAAGTCGTGCGCCGAACGCACCAGCCCGCCTTGGATCGCTTCCAGCACGGCGCCAAGCAGCTTTTTCTCCACCTCTAAATCAAGCTGTGGCGGACGGCCTTCTACAACGCCATGTACGACCGCCTGGAATTCGCTGCCGCCGAGTTCCGCTTTCGTCTCACCCAGCAGGAACACGACATCCCCGGCCGATTTAAAGTCTTGGGTCGTAATATGATCGGTATCGTGCACCAGCCCAACCATGCCTACAACTGGCGTTGGGTAGATGGCGCCTTTGGCGTTCTCATTGTACAAGCTGACGTTCCCGCCGATAACTGGAGTGTCCAGCACGCGGCAAGCTTCCGCCATCCCATCAACTGCCCGTTCCATCTGCCAGAAAATATCCGGTTTCTCCGGGCTGCCAAAATTCAGGTTGTCGGTGATTGCCAGAGGCTCTGCGCCGGAGCAAACGATGTTGCGCGCCGCTTCGCTGACCGCAATCCGTCCGCCCACTTCCGGATCCAGGTACACGAACCGTCCGTTGCAGTCGGTCGTCATCGCCAGCGCCTTGCGCGTGCCGTGAACGGTGACCACTGCAGCGTCCGAACCCGGACGAACCGCCGTACTCGTGCGGACCATGTAATCGTATTGGTTGTACACCCACGCTTTACTTGCGACCGAAGGCGAAGACAGCACTTTCTCCAGCGCCGCGCCCAAATCGCGAACTTCTTCGTAGCGGGTGGTGTCGACCGATTCATTTTGCACATAATAAGCAGGAACTGCCGAAGGCTTCTCATAGATTGGACATTCGTCCACCAGCGCCTTCACCGGCATATCGCCGACCAGCTCGCCATGATGGAACAGCTTCAGACGGCCGTCGTCCGTAACTTTACCAACCTTCGCACAGATGACGCCCCAACGCTCAAAAATCTCCCGCGCCTTCGCCTCATCCTTCGGCTCAACGACGAACAGCATCCGCTCCTGCGATTCCGACAGCATCATTTCATAAGCCGTCATGCCTTCCTCGCGTTGCGGCACCTCGTCCAGGTACAGCTCCAGACCGTTGCCGGCTTTGCTGGCCATTTCCGCGCTGGAGCAGGTCAAGCCTGCTGCACCCATGTCCTGGATCCCCAGCACGATACCGCTGTCGATCAATTCAAGACAAGCCTCCATGACGAGCTTCTCCATGAACGGGTCACCCACTTGCACCGCCGTCCGCTTCGCTTCGGATTCCTCCGTCAGCTCCTCCGAAGCAAACGTAGCGCCATGGATGCCGTCCCGGCCCGTTGGCGGCCCTACGTAAAACACCGGATTGCCGACTCCTTTCGCAACCCCGCGTTGGATTTTGTCATGGTCGATCAGCCCGACGCACATCGCATTGACCAGCGGATTGCCTTCGTAGCTCTCGTCGAACACCACTTCCCCGCCAACCGTCGGAATGCCGATGCAGTTGCCGTAGCCCGCGATCCCGGATACGACATGCTCGAACAGATATTTCACGCGCTCGCTTTCCAGCTTGCCAAATCGCAAGGAGTTCAGCAACGCCACAGGTCTTGCCCCCATGGAAAAAATATCGCGAATAATCCCGCCCACGCCTGTTGCGGCGCCTTGATACGGCTCCACGGCCGAGGGGTGATTATGACTTTCGATTTTAAAGACAACCGCTTGGTTGTCGCCGATATCCACGATCCCGGCGCCTTCGCCTGGGCCCATCAGCACGCGCGGGCCGCTGGTTGGAAACCGCCGCAGCAGCGGCTTCGAGTTTTTGTAGGCGCAGTGCTCGGACCACATGACGCTAAACACGCCAATTTCCGTATAATTCGGCTTCCGCCCAAGGAATCCGCAAATCAGTTCGTATTCGCTGTCGGAAACGCCCATCTGTTTGTAAATTTTCTGCTCTGCAATTTGTTCTGCACTTGGTTCCTTAGCGGACACTTGCTGACTCATGCCGATCCCTCCAAGCTTTCAAAATGGATGTAAACATCTTCTTGCCGTCCGTCGAACCCAGCAAATCGCTGACCGCCCGCTCCGGGTGCGGCATCATGCCGACGACGTTTCCGCGTTCGTTGGAAATGCCGGCGATGTCGTCCACCGAGCCGTTCGGATTTTGAACATACCGGAAAATAATTTGGTTATTCCGCTTCAACTGCTCCAAAGTCGCTTCATCGCAATAATAGTTGCCTTCGCCATGCGCGATTGGAATCGTAATCACTTCACCCTTCGCATAGAGCGACGTAAACGGATTTTCGTTGTTCTCCACGCGCAGCTCGGTGTCATGGCAACGGAATTTCAGCGACATGTTGCGGCGCAGCGTGCCTGGCAACAGTCCAGCTTCCGTTAGGATTTGGAATCCGTTGCAAATCCCCAGCACGTATTTACCTTCCTCCGCAGCCTTGGCCACTTCCGCCATGACCGGTGCAAAACGGGAGATCGCCCCGCACCGCAGGTAGTCGCCGTAGGAGAACCCGCCGGGAACTAGGATGCAGTCGTAAGCAGACAAATCGGTGGCCGTATGCCACACATAGTCAACCGGTTCGCCCAACGTCTCTTCCACCGCTTTATAACAGTCGATATCGCAGTTGGAACCGGGGAATACGAGTACCGCGAATTTCATAGTTTAAGCCTCCAATTCAAAGCGGTAGTCTTCTACCACCGTATTGGCCAACAGCTTCTCGCACATCGCTTTCACCCGAGCTTCCGCTTCGAAGCGATCGTTCGTGTCGAGCGTCAGCTCCATATATTTACCGATGCGGACGCTGTCCACCTCTCTGAACCCCATGGAATGGAGCGCCCCTTGAACGGCTACCCCCTGCGGGTCAAGTACGCTTTGCTTGATCGTGACATAAACGCTCGCTTTAATCATGTTCCTCGTGTTCCTCCTAAGTTTGGACTTGTGCGGCACGGCCGCTTGGTTTCTGGATGGGATGTAATAATTGCTTTTGGTTTTGCCTGGGTCAGTTCTTACTTTCTGGCTTGCCTTTCTAACTCCAATGCTTTCTTGCTCGCACGCTTGTCTTCTTGCTCCCTAGCTCCTAGCCTCCTGACCAAAAGGGATCATCCTCAAAAGACTGCCAAAGGGCTTATATTCTGGTCCCTCATTCGCTAACTTTCGAATCCCTAACGGACCGCAGCGACGTTATTTACTCATTTCCCGGATATTTCCCCGGCTAAAGGACTTCACAGACGTTATTTGGCCCCATGCAGCAACTAACTAGGCCGCCCCGGTAAAATAAGGGCTCCTCGGTCCGTTACGTCAGTCTTCCCCATATATCTGGATCAATAAGGGCCCTGTGGTCCGTTAGAGCGAAGGGCAATGTTGAGCACAGTCCCTACGCCAACTCTGCTCCAGTCAGCCGCCGGTAAATCTCACGGTACCGACGCGTCGTTGCTTCGACCACCTGCGCTGGGAGCGGGTCTGGTTGGCTCTGCTTATCCCACTCGGAACCGGCGAGATACGTACGCACCGGCTCTTTGTCCATACTGTCGATCTCGATGTCCAGCTCGTAGTTCTCTTTGGCCCAAAATCTCGACGCATCCGGCGTAAACATCTCGTCAATAACAATCAACTTGCCGTCCACCAGCCCGAATTCCAGCTTGCAGTCCGCGAGCAGGATGCCGCGTTCCTCGCAATAATCCCGGGCAAAGGCGTACATCTCCAGGCTGCGGTCCCGCAGCTGTTCAGCCAATTTTTGGCCCACTTTGTCCACCATCTCCGCAAACGAGATATCCTCGTCGTGGCCCACGTCATTTTTCGCCGCCGGCGTAAAAATCGGCTCCGCCAGCTTCGCGTTCTTACGCAGCCCTTCCGGTAGCTGGATGCCGTTGATCGCGCCGATCTTCTCATACTGCCGCCAGCCGCCGCCGGTCACATAGCCGCGCACCACGCATTCAATGTCGATGCGTTCGGCCTTGCGGGTCACCATGATCCGGTTGCGCAACGCCTCGCGATGCTCCGCCGGAATCACGTCCCCAAGCCGGTCCACGTCTGTATGGATCACGTGGTTCTCCAACAGATGCTTCGTCTTGTCAAACCAAAACGCGCTCAGCCGGTTCAGCACGTTCCCCTTGTCCGGCACCGCCGGATCCAGCACGTAATCAAATGCGGAGATGCGGTCCGTGACCACGATCAGATAATGCTCGCCAAGATCGTACAGCTCCCGGACCTTGCCTTTGTACAGCAGCGGGACCTTCACCAAATCCGCTGCGGTGGAAATTGCCGGTACCGCCATGAAGCTTCTCCTCCCCTTATAACCGCTATCAAGCCACTACTCGATTAATCCAAGCTTCCGGAAAATCGTATCGACATGCTTCAGATGCCAGGATGGATCAAATGCGTCTTCAATTTCTTCTTTACTTAAGACGGCGGTAATTTCCGGCGTCTCTTCAATGATGTCGCGGAATTGACGCTGCGTTTCCCATGCCTGCATCGCGCGCGGTTGCACCGTGTCGTAAGCTTGCTCACGGCTGAAGCCTTTGTCGATCAGCTTCGTCATCACGCGGCCGGAGAACGGTACGCCATACGTGCGAGCCATGTTACGCTTCATATTTTCCGGGAACACCGTCAAGTTCTTCACGATATTGCCAAAGCGGTTCAGCATGTAGTTCAGCAGCATCGTAGCGTCTGGCAGAATCACCCGTTCAACCGAAGAGTGGGAAATGTCGCGTTCATGCCACAGCGTTACGTTTTCGTAAGCCGAAATCATATGGCCGCGGATCACGCGGGACAAGCCGGAGATGTTCTCGCAGCCGATCGGGTTGCGTTTATGCGGCATGGCCGAGGAGCCTTTTTGCCCTTTGGCGAAGGCTTCCTCCACCTCGCGGAATTCGCTCTTCTGCAAAGCGCGGATTTCTGTGGCGAACTTGTCGAGCGACGTCGCGATCAAAGCCAAGGTCGCCATATATTCCGCGTGACGATCGCGTTGCAGCGTCTGCGTGGAAATCGGCGCCGGCGTCGTGCCCAGCTTGCGGCAGACAAATTCCTCTACAAACGGATCGATGTTCGCGTAAGTACCAACGGCACCGGAGATTTTTCCGAATTGAACATTCTCCGCTGCACGGCGGAACCGCTCCAGATTCCGTTTCATTTCCTCGTGCCAAAGCGCCATTTTCAGACCAAACGTGGTTGGCTCAGCATGCACACCGTGGGTCCGGCCCATCATTGGGGTATCTTTATAAGCCAAGGCTTTTTCTTTCAAAATATCGATAAAATTCAAAATATCCCGTTCCAAAATCGCATTGGCCTGCTTCAACAAATACCCCAGCGCCGTGTCTACGACGTCGGTCGAGGTCAAGCCATAATGCACCCATTTCCGTTCCGGGCCCAGGCTTTCCGAGACGGCGCGGGTAAACGCGATCACGTCATGGCGGGTTTCCTGCTCGATCTCATAGATCCGGTTGATGTCAAACGAAGCCTTCTCGCGCAGCAGCGCGGCGTCTTCCTTCGGGATCACGCCAAGCTCGGCCCAAGCCTCGCAGGCGCACAACTCCACTTCCAGCCAGGCCTTAAATTTGTTTTCCTCCGTCCAGATCGCTCTCATTTCCGGTCTGCTGTAGCGTTCGATCATTTACATTCATTCCTCCAAATGTTGGTTTGCTCTATCCAACGCAGCCCGTCCTCCACGTTGCGGCAGATCAGGTTGATATGCCCCATCTTCCGTTTGGGAGCGGCTCCGTGCTTTCCATATAAGTGTACTTTGGGGATCACCGGGAATCCAGTTTCGCCGCCGGCTTCGCCAAACCACTGGCCAGTAACAACGGCCTTGCGCACCGCCTCCAAATGCTCGCCCAGGATGTTGACCATCACGACCGGCGTTAACAGCTCCACCGGCCCCAGCGGCAGATTGCAGATCGCCCGGACATGCTGTTCAAATTGGGAGGTCGTGCAGGCCTCCATCGTGTAATGGCCGGAGTTATGCGGTCTTGGCGCCAGCTCATTGACGAACAGCTCACCATCCTCGGTCAGGAACATCTCCACCGCCAGCAGGCCAACGGCTTCCAAGCCTTCGGCGATTCGGGCCGCAAGCCGTTCCGCCTCCCGTTGCACTTGCTCCTCCACGCGGGCCGGCACGATCGACACATGCAAAATATTGTCGACATGAATATTCTCCGCTGCCGGGAACGTCTTTATTTCTCCGCGCGGGCTGCGCGCCGCGATGACCGACAGCTCCTTAACGAACGGGACAAATTGCTCTAGCACGAGCTCCGTCCCGGCCTTACTCAACTCGGCGTAGGCCGGCGCAATTTCGTCCTCGCCGCGAATGACCCATTGACCTTTGCCGTCATATCCGCCGGTGGCCGTCTTCAGCACGGCCGGGAGGCCGAGCCGGGCCACGGCTGCGCGCAATTCCTCCTCGCTGCCGATCTCCGCGTACGGCGCGACCTTCACGCCCGCTGCTTCGATGGCTCGCTTCTCCCGCAGCCGATGCTGAGTCGTATACAGCAATCGGCTGCCTTGGGGCACGTACGACGCTTCTTCCAACAACGCGGCTACGCCAGCGTCGACGTTTTCGAACTCGTACGTGATCACATCGGCCCGCGCCGCAAGTTCACGCGCCGCGGCCTGGTCGTCGTAGCGGGCCACGATCTGCCCCGCTACTTGGCCGCAAGGCGCATCCGGCGTCGGATCCATGGCTACGAACCGGTAGCCAAGGTTGCTCCCGGCCAGCGCCATCATCCGGCCGAGCTGCCCGCCGCCGAGCACGCCGATCGTCGCGCCCGGCGCAATCACCGGGGTGCCATTACCGCCGCCTGCTTTGCCCATCACGCCGCCGCTCATTCCGCCGCTCCCAACTCCGAGCCGCTCTCCAGCACCTCGGCTTTGATCCGGTCGCGGCGCTCCTGCACCCGGCGCATGACCTCGGGGTCAAATGCGCCCAGGATTTGCGCCGCCAGCAGCCCGGCGTTGATCGCCCCGGCTTTGCCGATCGCCACCGTCGCCACCGGGATGCCGCCCGGCATCTGCACGATCGACAGCAGCGAATCGAGCCCGTTCAGCGCGGCCGACTTCACCGGCACGCCGATGACCGGCAGCGTGGTTTTGGCCGCGACCATGCCCGGCAGGTGGGCGGCTCCGCCCGCCCCCGCGATGATGACCTTCAAACCGCGGCCTGCGGCCTGCTCGGCGAATTCGAACATCAAATCCGGGGTGCGGTGCGCGGATACGACATTTTTTTCGTAAGGAATCTGCAGTTCGTCCAAAACGGCACAGGCATGGGACATCGTCTCCCAGTCCGATTTGCTGCCCATGATTACGGCGACTTGTGCTGTCATGCCTCAACCTCCACGTTTATGTTTTCTTGTAAACCTATCTATAGAATGAGCCGAATACGGAAAAGGGCCCCGAACTTCCTGGAAACAATCGAAGATTTCCCGAAATTCGCGGACCCTGCGAAATACGATACCTGCGTGCGGGCAGCCACAGCCGCGCCGCCGGCAACGCAAAGCCCGGTGCTTACAAGCCCAGGCTCATAAAAAGAAGGCTTTCCGTGCGGAGTAGCCTTACCTTCATCACGTATTCGCTCGTAGTCCGAAAATTTACGGTTCTCGGGTAGAAACTTCCGGGCCCTATTCCCGGCATTATACGAGATTATGATGTTCGGCGGCGAGCCGCCTTTCCTCTCCTAGTGTACCAATGGCGGACACATCATGTCAACTCAAATCCGAACATTAATAGAATGTAAAATCCGAATGTTCGTTTTTGAACAATGTCCCTCTAACGCAAAAAAACCTAGCCTGGTATACAGACTAGGGGATCTATCGAATGCGGCTCTGATATCCACGGATGCGGCTCTGGATCTGAAATCTGCCGCACTTAACTGTAAAAAGTACCTTTAATTTCGCCAATCTCCCGCATTTGAAACCAATTAGATGTAAAAGTTACTGTTAATTTGGACCAAAACTCTATAGATCCAATCAAATGATTAAAATAACAGGGGAATTTCCAGCTAAATTGACAAAATCCCGCCGATTCCCCGAAATTAACATTACTTTTTCCAGTTATTTTATCCTCCAGCCTTACGGCCGGGCGGCAACCACCGATATCAGCAGCCTCCAACGGGAAAGCGCCATCCAACTTCATCCGCTCGATATCCAGCGACACCGACATCCAATAACAGTTGCTCCCGCTAACCAATCACCCGTTTCCAATAATCCTCTCATCCGCCCAACTGCTCCTGCACTTCGATAAACAGCACCTGCAGGAACTTCTTAATGTTCACTTTCCCTTTGCTGTTGCCCGGCTCGCGCCCTTCCTCGATCTCCTTCATCTTCAACCGCACATCCTCGAAGTCAAAATAGAGCGGGGCATAATACTCAAACCGGGGATTGCCGTAATCCGTCAAGCCCAGCGAAGCCAGGTTCGTCAGCCCCGCCATCAACGCGCGGCGCAGCCGTTGCTCGATCGCCTTGACCTCCTTGGCGATGTCCTCAGGCTTCGTCTTGTACGTGGCCGCGGTTTGACGATACAACTCCTTCAGCGGCGGCAGATTGCCGCCAGCTTCGCCTCCCCGCTCCAGCAGCAACTCCATGATGGCGATCATATCGCGGCTGCCGCTTTCGCCAATCAAGCCCATATTCATCAGAATCGGTTGGATCGCCTCGCGAACCGTGCGCTTGTTCTGAGCAGCGAGCGGTGCGCTGCGCAAGTCCTCCAGCTTCTTCAGACTCGATTTGATTTCATCTAAATAATGTCCTAACGCATAGCGTTCGTTGATCTTCCGCAGCACCGTCTCCACTTCGATCCGGTTGATCGGCTTGCGGATGAAGAACTCAATCCCGCTTCGGTACGCCCGTCCAACCATATCTTGATTTTCGATCTGGGAGATCATCACGAACCTGGAGCTGCAGCCTTGGGCGCGCAAGGAATCGATCACCTCGATTCCGTCCTGATCGGGCATCAGCAAATCCATCAGCACGATATCCGGCGGCTCGCTTAAAATTTGCCGCACCCCCTCCGCTCCGCCGCCGGCCGTCCCCGTCACCTCGCCCAGACCGCTGTCCTCGATAATGTGCTGCAGCATTTTTCGCGCACTGGCATCATCGTCAACGATACAAAAAGAGAGCGGCATCGGATAACCTCCTCACACTTTGGGTTAGTAGCGGTTTGCCAAGGCTTTAAGCCGGCGCCACCGACTTCTGCAAGCTTGGGGTTGGAATCCGGATTTGAACCATCGCTCCGCCCAGCCCGGGTGCCGTCCCCAGGGAGATATCCCCGCCAAACCGGGCCACGATGTCGCGCACATGGGATAACCCAATCCCCGTCGCCGCGACGCCTTCCTCATCAAATTTGGTCGTAAAACCCGGTTCAAAGACCAGCTCCCGCTCGTCCTGCGGGAAGCCACTCCCGCTGTCGCTCACCGTGAGCAAGGTCCATCCCGCCTGCTCGCGAACCTCCAAATGAATCTGCCCCTGGCCCTGGATCGCCTCCACCGCATTGGCCGTCAAGTTCCCCAGCAGCGTAAGCAAGGGAATGTAGTTGGCGGTGTCGTAATCCAGGGTGATTTTCTGCGTAAAAACGACCTGCTTTCCCAACATATCGGCATACTGCCGCGTACTGTCGATGGTATATTGGACCAAGCTCGACAACGGCATATCCCCCGGGACTTCGCGGTCCGTCAACTTGATCAGCCCGGCCAAAATCCGCTGCGAATCCTTCTTCACCTCATGGATCTGCTCCGTCATCCCCAAGATGTGACGCTTGTGCTCCTCCAGGCCTTCTTCCGTTAACCGCCGGTACAACTCATAGCTGCGCAAGGTCAGCTCCTCCAGGGTGCCAATGGATTTCTTCAGGTAAAAGACCTCTCCATATAAACCGGAGCTAAAGCTAAGCATCTGCTCAATCCGCCGATTCTGCTCCTTCTGCACGATTCGCATCCGGCTGACGGAAATGCTGCTGTAAATCCCGGTAACAAAATACGTACGCAGCATGGCAATCATCATGAGAAACGTCCACTCGTTCAGTTTAAACGTAGCTGTGCCGGTCACAAGCAACCGAGTCAGCAGCTCCGACTCATTGGACATCAGGTCGATGACCGCGGTTACGGCCCCTAGCACCAAGGGATAGAAGCGGTCCAAACGCCGCTTGATCAGGGTCATCCCTAGGGCGAATACGATATAATACACCGCCGCCGAGCAATGCCTTGTCACGCTTTCAGCCACGGTCAAGCCGTTGCTCAGCACCTGATCCAATCCCGTACGAAACAGCAGCACCACTACGCCGGTTATGACGCCCGTGACGAGATACGGCAACTGCCGCAGCAGCAGCAAAAACAACAAAAACGCGCTGCTCCCCAGACCAATCCGAAAAATATCGCCAACAAACGGATTAATCTTCAGTTCCCCCGCCAAGGCCGTCCCGATCGCAACGACCACAATCTGAACGTAAGCGGATCTTTGAAAGGACTTTATGACAACGCTCCGCATCCCCGCTCCCCCGGATCCCGTGAGTTATTTTGCCCCTTATCGTACCACATCCGGAGAAGGATGACTATGCCTTATATACCATTATATGTTAGTGTTATGTCAGTTGATGCCTAGGCTCGCCGTGCCTCCAATTGCCTTGAGATCACCGAAAGCACAAAGTTGACGGTAAAATAGATCAACGCCACCAGCAGCAGAATCGGTATCGTATACGTGTAGCCGTGACCGATGACAATCCCGGCGTGGTGCATCAGCTCCGGCAAGGAGATGACCACGGCCAGCGACGTGTCCTTGAGCAGCGAGATGAACTGGCTCACTAATGGCGGCACCATCCGCCGCAAGCCTTGGGGCAGCACGATGTGCCATAGTGTCTGCACGGCGCTGAGTCCTGACGAACGGGCCGCTTCGATTTGCCCTTTGTCAATGGAGGCGAGACCGCTGCGCACGATTTCCGAGATCATCGCGGCCTCAAAGATCGTCAGCCCGGTCACCGTCGCGGCCACAAGCCCGAGCTTGATGCCGACCTCCGGCAAGGCAAATCGCATGAAGAAGATGATCAGCAGCAGAGGCAAATTGCGGATGAGCTCGACACCCACCAGCATGATCGGCGACAGCACGGGCAGCTTCGTATACCGAATCACGCCCACGATACAGCCAATCAGGAAGCTTAGCACGATGGACAGCCCGGCGACGATCAACGTCACGTATAGCCCATCCGCCAAGAAGCGCAAATTCTCCGCACTGTACGCCCCCGCAAAATCCATCGAACTTCAGGCCTCCTTTCAGTATTTTTTCTCAAGTCTTCGCTCCCACACCCTCACTCCATAACTTAAAGGCAAGGTCAGCACCAAATAGAACAACGCCACAAAAATATAAGTATCAAACGTCCGGTACGTATCGGCATTCACGATGTCGGCAAAATACATCAGGTCGAGCCCCGCCACGATTGTCAACACCGAGGAGTTTTTGATTAAATTGATAAACTGGTTCCCGAGCGGCGGAATAACCAGCTTGATCGCTTGCGGCAGGATAATATGCAGCATCGTCTGCACGTAGCTCAACCCGGACGAGCGGGCCGCCTCCGTTTGCCCTTGGGGGATGGCCAGAATCCCGGCGCGGATCGCTTCTGCAATGAACGAAGATGTGTATACCGCAAGCCCGATCGTTCCCGCCGTGAAACCGTCAAGCGGTAAACCTAAAGCTGCTGGCCCATAATAGAAAATGTATACGACAAGCAGCAGCGGAATATTGCGGATAAATTCCACGTAACCTGTTCCGAACCAGCGCAGGGGCCGGACGGGGGCGATGCGGAACACAGCGATTAAGGCGCCCAGCACGAAGCTTCCCACCAGCGCCAGCAAGCTGGATAGCACCGTTCCCCGGAACCCTTCCAGGTACACGTCAAAATAGTCAGTTAGAATCGTAAAATCCATAACGAATTATTCGCCCGGCTTCTTGCCGATCCATTTTTCGTAAATCTTGTCGTACTCTCCGCTGTCGTGAAGCTCCTTCAATGTATCGTTTATTGCCTGCACAATGTCCGAGTTGCCTTTCTGCACCGCAATGCCGTAAGGTTCATCGGTAAACGGCTTGCCGACCACCTCATAATTCGGATCTTGGGCAGCCATACCGTAAAGAATCGCATCATCCGTTGTCAGCGCATCGCCTTGCCCCGCCTTCAGGGCGTTAAACGCATCCTGATAGTTATCGAACTCCAGCACCTTGATACCTTCCACTTTCTCGCGGATATTTTTCACCGAGGTTGAGCCTTTGCTGCCCAGCACCGTCGAATCGGCCGTCAGGCTTTCGATGCCTGTGATCGGGCTGCCCTTTTTCACCAGCAGCGACTGCCCTGCCTGGAAGTAGACGTCGGAGAAATCGACTTCCTTCTTCCGCTCCTCGGTAATCGTCATCGTAGCTACGATCATGTCGATCTCACCGTTATTCAGCATCGGAATCCGCGTCTTCGAAGTGACTTCCTTCAGCTCCAGCGCGTTTTCATCGCCGAGAATGTGCTTAGCGATCGCCTTGGAGATATCGATGTCGAAGCCCTCGACGTTGCCGGTGGACGGGTCTTTGAGACCAAACAGCTTCGTGTCGTACTTCACACCAACCACCAGTTTGCCGCGATCCTTGATTTTCGCCAAAGCTCCGGTTCCGCTCTCCCCGGTTGCCGGAGCGGCATTCCCGCCGTTCCCGGCTGTGTTGCCGCCTGCCCCATTACTTGCACATCCGGCCAGCACCGTCAACGCACATACCACCGCAATACTGATTAGCCTCCAACGCTTCTTCATTTCTCTTCCTCCCCTTGATTATCGATTAATTTAGTGGCTCAACAGACGGCTCAGGAACGCACGCGTCCGCTCTTCCCGCGGGTTCGCGAAGAACTCCTCCGGCCCTGCTTCCTCCACGATTTGCCCTTGATCCATAAAAACAATCCGGTCCGCCACCTCCCGGGCAAACCCCATCTCATGCGTGACCACCACCATCGTCATGCCTTCGCGGGCGAGCGTCCGCATGACATCCAGCACCTCGCCTACCATTTCCGGATCCAGCGCCGAGGTGGGTTCGTCGAATAGCATAATCTTCGGCTTCATCGCCAGCCCCCGGGCGATCGCCACCCGTTGCCGCTGCCCGCCCGACAGTTGGGACGGATACGCGGACGCCTTATCGGCGATGCCCACCTTCTCCAGATAAAACATCGCCGTCTGCTCAGCTTCCGCTTTGGAGATGCCCAGCACCTTAATTGGCGCCAGCGTGATATTGTCGATCACCTTTTTGTGCGGGTACAAATTAAAGTGCTGAAAGACCATTCCGATATCCCGGCGCAGCTTATTGATATCTGTCTTGCGGTCATGGACCGGGAGGCCGCCTACCGTCAGCTCGCCGTTCGTAATCGTCTCCAGCCGGTTAATGCAGCGCAGCATCGTGCTTTTCCCTGAACCCGACGGGCCAACAACGACCACGACTTCCCCTTCCTCAACTTGTAAATTAATCCCCTTCAGTACATGAAAATGACCAAAATGCTTATCTACCTGTCGAAAGCGAATCAACGGCAGCCCTCCTTTCGACCGCACATCCCTGAAGTCGATGTGAGTAATCGTAACATTTGAACATAACCTTACTTTGGAGACTATAAAAAACTACAATTCCCTACACGCCGACTAGAAAATCGCCCAAAAAAATTTGGGCATCTTCCTCAATCCTGTCGGACAAGCGTTAGTTTTCCTTACAGGAATCTTCCTTGATGGAGTTGAAGGAGTTAAGTTCTACACACGCCAAAAGTTCTAACGCTTGGGTTAGACGCTATTTGCGCTAAAATCGGAGCGTGCAACTTGTAACGCTTATGGGAGAGCTTATTTCGGAGTTTTCTCCCGAAAAAGGCGGCTCCCGACTCAAATAAGCACGCTGGTCAGCGTTAGAAAAAAAATCTAGTGTTTTTCGCCTCAATAAGCTTTCTGGCAAGCGTTAAAACCGATACCCAGCACAACATGCTTCCAACAAGCAAAAAAGCCCAACCGAAATGATTCGGTCAGGCTTCTTGTAACAAGCTGGCTCTTATTATTTCACGACGAGCACCGGGATCCGGGCATGCTGGACGACGTTATGGCTGACGCTGCCAAGCACGAATTCGCGGATGCCGCCCAGTCCGCGGCTGCCAATGACGATCAGATCCGCCCCGCTCTTCTGAGCGTACTCCAGAATCGTCTCTGCCGGAGCCCCTTGAACCATTTCGACTTTAGGCTCCAGACCTGCGGCCACAACGCGTTTCTTCGCTTCCTCTACCGTTCTCTCTGCGAGCTCATAGAAATCCTTGTTCATGGAAGCAGGTACCGGCACAAAGCCCTCGGCCACGTAAAAACGCGGGAAGTCGTACACATGCAGGACCTCCAGCTTGGCTTCGGGCGTCGTTTTGCACAACTCAATGGCTTTGTCCAGCGCTTTGTTTGCTGCTTTCGAACCGTCGTACGCGGCTAAAATCTTATGGAATAGCATGGAAAGCACCTCACTTGTCCCAAGAGTTTATATCATAAAATACCCATAAAGTACGGCGTTGAAAAGAAGCAGCAGCGGAATGCCCACCCGGAAGCTGAAGTGCTTCGTTTTATGGCGTTTGGTATTCATGGCAACCAGTACACCCAGCGCTCCGCCCAGTGCAGCAAGCAGAAACAGCGTTCGCTCCGGGATCCGTTCACGTCTCTGCCTCGCCCGCCTCTTGTCATCGGACATCACCAGATAGGCGACCGCATTGATAAATAGAAACCATACGAGTAACCCCGTCCTCATCTTCGCCGCCCCCTTCGAGCCCATTGCTCGGTTATTGCTTAGTATTTCCTCTTAATGGATAAATCTATTATACCTCAATCCAGAGCAATCGGCATCTTGAAGCCAATACGCCTCATACTAAAGAAAGCTCCCCGAAACGGGGAGCTGCGGACGCATAAACATTAGGATTCGTTCTTTGAAATTCCGTTCAGATTGGGCGCATATTCAGCCTGTTTCTTTGGCTTGGCCGCGATGGATGGTTCCATCAGGCTCGACTTGTTCTGCTGGTTCTCGGTCTTCCGCGCTTTATGATGCGGCACCCTCATCACCTCCGCTACTTAGCGTCCCGTAAATGCTGCCGATTTATTCAGGGTTGGGCTGCCACCATCCTGTGATCGGGGTTAATCGTCGCCCTTTTTCTTCAGCGCCGCCTTCAGCAGTTCACCGAGATTGATGCCGCCGGACTCCTGCTTCTGGGCATACTGCTTCACGAGCCGTTGCTGCTCGCGCTTGCTCATATGCTTATCCTTGTCTTTCCCGAGCACCTCGGTGATCCCGCAGGACAGGCACTGCACATACTTGCCGGCTTTGCCTTCCTTGAGCTCCATCTTCTTGTGGCATTGCGGACAACGACGGTTGGACAGACGTTTCTCGCCGGATCGGCGATAACCGCAATCCTCGCTGGGGCAGACCAGCATCAAGCCGCGCCCGGTCTTCTTCTCAAGCAGCCTTGTCCCGCATTCCGGGCAATGGCTGTTGGAGACGTTATGCGGCTTATACGTCGCATCACTGCGCTTCACGCCTTGCACCAGGTTGATCGCCATCTCACGGATTCCGCTGAGGAACGGCCCCGGCTGACCTTGCCCGCGGGCGATCCGTTCCAGCTCAGCTTCCCAGCGGGCCGTCAGCTCCGGCGTACGCAAATCAGCCGGCGCCAGCTCGATGAGCTGCTTCCCTTTGCCGGTCGGATGCAGGTAATTCCCTTGCCGCTCGATCGTGTCGGAGCTGATCAGCTTCTCGATGATGTCCGCCCGCGTTGCCGGCGTGCCCAGCCCATGCTTCTCCATTTGGGTCAGCAGGGCAGCTTCTGTGTAGCGCTTCGGCGGCTGGGTCCGTCCCGGCGTCACGCGGCAGCGCTGCACCTTCACCGCCTCACCTTGAGTGAGCTCCGGCAGCACGGAGCCGCTCTCGGCATCGTCCTCGCCGCCTTCTTCCTCTTCCATGACCTGCCCGTCATAAACCGCCCGCCATCCGGCATCCTTAATCGTCGTCCCCTTGGCATGCAGCGTCTCCCCCGCAATTTGCACCGTCACGCTAACTTGATCAAACCTTGCCGGCGGATAAAATAAACTGATAAATCGCCGAACAATTAAATCGTAGAGCTTACGTTCATCCGTGTTCAGCGCGTTCAACAGCACCGTTTGTTCCGTTGGAATAATCGCATGGTGGTCGGTGACCTTGCTGTCGTCAACCACCCGCTTGCTCAGATGCAAAGAACCCCGCAGCAACGGCCGCGCCAAACTCGCGTAAGGGCCGACAGCCACACTCGTCAGGCGCTCCTTGAGCGTATCCGTCATATCCGAAGTCAAATACCGCGAATCGGTCCGCGGATACGTTACTAACTTATGCTGCTCGTAGAGCCGTTGCAGCACGTTAGAGGTCTGCTTGGCCGAAAAGCCCAGAAGTCGGTTGGCATCCCGCTGCAGCTCGGTCAAATCGTATGCCAGCGGATGGGGCACGGTTTTTTCATGCTTAACCAGCTTAACGATTTGGCCGGAAGCGCCCTCCAGTTTCTGTTTCAACACATTTAACTTCTCCGGGTCAAAAATACGCGCATCGCCGTTCCCGCCGCGCCATACCGCCTCAAACTTGCCGAAGTCCGCGCGCAGCACATGATACTCCTCCGAGCGGAAGCGGAGAATTTCATTCTCCCGCTGCATGATCATGCCAAGTGTCGGCGTCTGCACCCGTCCAGCCGAGAGTGGCGCGCCAAACTTGGTGGTCAGCGCCCGGGTCACGTTCAGCCCCACCATCCAGTCGGCTTCGGCCCGGCAGCGCGCCGATTGGTACAAGCGCTCATATTGATTGCCCGGCTTCAGCGACGCGAACCCTTCCTTGATCGCTTTGTCCGTTTGCGACGAAATCCACAACCGCTTAAATGGCTTATTCCATTTAGCCATTTCCATAATCCAGCGGGCGAGCAGCTCGCCTTCGCGGGCGGCGTCCGTCGCCACGATCAGCTCGCCGATATCCTGACGGCGCATCAGCTGCTGCACCGCCTTAAACTGGTGGCTGGTCTCGCGCAGCACCTTGAGCTTCATTTTTTCCGGTAAAATCGGCAAATCCTCCAGCGCCCACGTGGCATATTTCTTATCATAATCCTCCGGCTCGGCCAATCCCACCAGATGGCCTAATGCCCAGGTCACTACATATTTGGACCCTTCAAAATGGCTTTTATGCTTATCCCGGCTGCCGATGACTCGCGCGATCTCTCTGGCAACCGAGGGCTTCTCGGCTAATACCAACGTTTTCATAAGTTCGATCGGACACTCCTTTCCACTGAACCATTATAGCATTCAAGCAACAGTTGCTTGAAATTTAAAACATGATATACTCATGTTTAGTACCAGGTACTAATATCTGATCACAAAAAAATCCTTCTCGACCTAAAGGAGTGATACCGATGGCCATACAAACACCCCCATCCAAGGCCCGCATTACCGCTCTTGGAACCTATGTTCCTGAAAAAATCCTGACCAACGCGGATTTGGAGCAGCTCGTGGATACGAGCAACGAGTGGATTGTGCAGCGCACGGGGATTAAGGAAAGACATATTACCGCCGAGAATGAGTTCACCTCCCACCTAAGTATTAAGGCGGTGGAGCGGCTTCGCGAGACGTACAAGACTTCGCTGGACGACGTCGACTTCATCATCACCTCGACGACAACGCCGGATTATTCGTTTCCGACCGTGTCTTGCCGGATTCAGGAGCATTTTGGCATGGAACAGGCGGGAGCGATTGATTTAAACGCAACCTGCGCCGGGTTCGCTTATGCTCTTCATTTGGCGAACGGCATGATCAGCGCCGGTCTGCATCGCAAAATCCTTGTCGTGGCCGGGGAAACGATGTCCAAAATCACCGACTATACCGACCGCAGCACCTGCATCCTGTTCGGGGACGGAGCCGGAGCTGTGCTGGTCGAGGCAACTTCTGAGGCTGAAGCCGAATGGCCGGGTTTCGAATCGTTTGTTCTCGGAACCAACGGCGCCGGCGGCATCCATGTGTACCGCACCGGTCTGTCGGATCAAATGAACGGGCAGCCCCTCGAAGGCAAAGGCAAAATCGTACAAAACGGCCGCGAGGTGTTCAAATGGGCCGTCCGAACCGTGACCGCCGGAATTGAGCAACTGCTGGAGCAGGCGGGTCTGGCTCGCGAGGACATCGACTGGTTTGTGCCGCATAGCGCTAACCTGCGCATGATCGAGTCAATCTGCGAGAAAGCGGATCTCCCTCTCGCCAAAACCCTGCAAAGCGTGCAGGACATGGGAAATACGTCCTCTGCCTCCATCCCGCTGGCGTTGCAGGCCGGCGTTGACGCGGGCCGCTTGAAATATGGCGACCGCGTGCTGGTGTACGGCTTTGGCAGCGGCTTAACCCATGCCGGCTTGATCCTGCGCTGGGGTGCGTGATCTGTCTGTCCGCACGGCCCTTTGCGTCATTATCCCTTTTGGTAAGGGAGTATGCTGGGGCTTCAATTCACTTGACTCTAACTTCTATCTGACCAAACGGGATCATCCTGCAAAGCGCCGGGCGGAAGAGGTGAAGCCTCAGCTCTTCTGCTCCTCTGCTCTTGATCTCCGTTTCGGAGCGTTCCCTTTTCAACCTGCAGGCTTCCAGGTACAATAACAGGAGTCATTCATTACGATCCGCCCCATCTTGTGTCCGAAGGAGATGCCGTACGATGCCTACTCTCAGAGAACTGTTTACCGATCTGGACTTTCAGGAAGCGTTGGACCGGAAGCTGCGCGTCCGCGTATTCCGCGACGATCACATGATCGATAACGGCAGCATTATTGTCCGTTTCACAGATGACACCATTATCACGCAGGCTGGAGTAGACGAGTTGTCCTACCATCCACGCCGGGAATGCCAATTTTTTGAGTTAAAAAAATAACTCCAAGGGACGGCAACCGAGCGAGCTCTCTCCGGGTTCGTCCCTTTCACTTTGGCTGCCCCGCCGTCGGGAGAACCGCATTTTCCGTCTTCATGTTAGGCGTTTCTTTGCCGTAGCGAATAAAGATCCATACGCCGCATAAGATGAGCACGCCCGCCGACAGCTGCAGCGGAGTTAAGCTTTCCTTCAGCAGCAACCAGGCCAGCAGTGAGGCAAATACCGGCTCGCCGAGAACGGCCATTGACACTGCAGAAGCGCTGAGATATTTCATCAGCCAGTTAAACAGATAATGCCCGAATAACGTAGGAACGATCGCCAGCAGAAGGAAAATGCCCCATTCCCTCGGCTCATAGCCGGTAAACCGGATGCCGGCAGCTACGTTGTATACGGCCATTGACGTTCCCGCCACGGCAAACACGAGGAAGTTATAAACAAACGCGCTGATCGTCTGTAGCAGCTGCTTGCCGACCAGGATATGAATCGCGACCGCAATCGTCCCGAGCAGAGAGAGCAAATCTCCGGTCACGGCCTTGCCGGACAAGGCGAAATCTCCGGAGCCGATCGCGATCGAGCCGATACATGCCAGCGTAATACCGAGGATCATCGCTTTATTGATTTTTGCCCCAAACAAGAAGAACGACCCGAACATCACGATGATGGGCTCCAGTGTCAGAAGGACCGTGGAGCTTGCGACCGTCGTCAAGCGCAGCGAACCCATCCATAGCAGGAAATGCAGCCCCAGCATCAGCCCCGAAAACAAAAGACGCCCCCATTGCTTGCCAGTCAGTCGCGCAATTTCTCCCCGGTAGCGCCACAGCAGCGGCAGCATCAATACGTTCGTGATATACATCCGGTACATGGCAATCACCGACACTTCGGCATTGGACCAGCGGATGAAGATGGAAGAAAACGAGATGGCGATAATGCCGATCACGTAGAGGATTTCATATTTACCCATGGACTTCGTGGTGGTGTGCATATGCGTTAAGGTCCCATCTTTCTCATGAAATTTTGTCACCCGATCGGGCTGCAAACCACTTCATTATAGCGGAGTCACAGCCGTTCCTCAATCGAAAAAATAGACCCTAAGGATCTAGTAGAAGCAGCCCCTAATCTATCGTCAAAAAAAGATGAAGGAGGAGCTTTCTATGAAAAATTTAGATGTTCTGATCGGCGGCAACGACGTGGAATCGCTCATCGCGACCAACCAACGGTTAACGGCAGAACAAGTTCGGGAAATTCGCCGCAGCGGGACATGGCCCAGCGGATATCGCCTGATCTAAGCTTTAGGCTTATAATGGTTCCATATTATGTGTGCAGAGGATGTGTACGCCTTATGGAACCGATCGTATCCAAACGTTGGCTGTTAGCTAGAATGTATGAACCGGATCTCGTCATCGTCGATTGCCGCTTTGAGCTTGGGCAGCCGGAGGCCGGGCGTGCGGCCTACGACGCCGCACATATTCCCGGTGCCGTCTATCTTGATCTGGAACAGGATCTGTCGGCACCGGTCACCACGCATGGCGGGCGTCACCCGCTGCCCGCCCCGGACGAGTTGGCCGCGCGCTTCGCCCGCGCCGGCATCGGCAACGCCACCAGGGTGGTCGCCTACGACGACCAGGGAGGCATGAACGCCTCCCGCCTATGGTGGCTGCTGCGCTGGTTGGGCCATGACGAGGTCTACGTCATGGACGAGGGGTTCGCCGCCTGGCAAGCCGGCGGCTATCCCGTGACCGCAGAGCGGCGGACGATCGTCCCCGCCGCTTTCACCCCCTCGCCCCGGCCGCACCTGCTGGCCGGCGTCGAGGACGTCCGCCGGGCGCTGCGCGATCCCGGCATCCTGCTCGTGGACTCGCGCGCCGCGGATCGCTACGCCGGCTTGCAGGAGCCGCTCGACGTCAAGGCCGGCCACATTCCCGGGGCCATCAACCGGTTTTGGAAGCAGGTGCTGGATGACAGCGGCTCCTGGAAAAGCGAGGGCGAGCTGCGCGAGCAGCTGGCGCCGGTCATCGCCGCCCTCGACGAAGGCCGCGAGGCCATCGTCTACTGCGGCTCCGGCGTGAGCGCTTGCCCGAACGTGCTCGCCCTCTATCGGCTTGGCTACCCGCAGGTCAAACTGTACGCCGGCAGCTGGAGCGACTGGATTTCTTATCCCGAGAACCCCATCGCGACGGGGGAGGAATAAACGCCAGAATATGGGCCTAGGGACTTTACAAGGCTCGATTTTGGGATATAATATAGTTAGAATTCTAACTAAAGAGGTATCTAATCATGCATCAAAGCGAGCCTATTGAGTGGCAATGGGATAAGGGGCCCATTGGCCGACTGGTCAAGACGGGGTATATCACGCTGCGCAGGGAAGTCGAGGAATTGTTACATCCGCTGGGGTTAACACATACGCAATGGAGTGCGCTCGGCGTCATTCGTCAATATCCAGGAATCTCTCCCTCTCAACTGGAGCCGATTCTAATGATTGAACGTCCGAGCGTCACCAGCTTATTAAAAGGGTTGACGAACAAAGGACTCATCCGTTATAAGGACCATCCGCAAGACGGACGCTCTAAGCTGATTTTTTTGACGGAAGCGGGCAGCCAATTGGCGGAAGAGACGCAGCACTTCACGTCAGTTGTAGAAGAGCGAGTTAAAGCGGAGATGACGGCTGAAGAGTTCGACACCTTAAAGTCGCTCCTCACCAAAATGATCCGTACATTTGAAAAGCAGTAGATTTTTATTTGCACCCCTTTTGCGTCTATGTAGTTAGAATTCTAATTAAATTGCACTTAGGAGGCAAAGATGATGAAGAGATGGATGCGTATTGTTGGATGGATCGTCGTGGGTTTGACTTCATTGTTTTATATTCAGAGCGGTATTCAGAAGCTGGCGGGGACTGAAGAGATGATCCGGCACTTTCAAGAGATAGGTTATCCGGATTGGAGTCGAATCCTCATTGGCTTGGTGGAAATAGCAGGCGCGGTACTGCTGGTTTGGCCGCGCTTAACCTTGTACGCCGCGACAGCCCTTGGCCTCCTTATGATTGGCGCCGTAGTTTCCGAACTGTCGGCCGGTCAAGGTTTTGGCACCTTGATGGCTGCCCAGTGGTTGGTCGTATTGGTGCTGATCGCAGGGGTGCGCCTCAGAATTGTTTTCCAATCCAAATCTAAATCTAAGCGTGTTGAAAGCCATGCTTGAACCATTGGGCATAAGAAAAACGTCAATCGACGTACATTCAATGTAGACAGACCGCGTTTAGCGGAAGTTTTTCTTGCGATATCAGGATGTCAATGCCCCGAAGTTTATACTTTCTGATATCTTAAAAAATGGCGCCAGAAACCGGCGCCTTCACCATTTACAGATCCACTTCTACCATCGACTGGGCGGTCTCCGGATAATCGGTGATGATGCCGTCGATCGGATATTTGAGCACTTCCTTCATGTCCCTCCGGGTATTCACGGTCCACACCCAAACCTCGCGGCCGTCGGCATGGGCCTGGTTCACTAGGAAATCGGTTAACATCACCTGCTCAATCGTATAGAAATCGACGTCGAGCACCGATAGATCTCCGAGGGCGAAGAACAGAATTCGCCCGATCTTGATCTCGGGAGCCAATTCACGGATTCGGCCAAGCACTTCGCCGTCGAAGGATTGCACTCTCACCTCTTCCTCGGCTCCAGCTTCCTTGATGAGGCGGACAACCTCCTCCGCCAGCGCTTCACTAGGGGAGCCGTTGGGCTTCAGGTCCAGCAGCAGCTTGATTCGCCCTTGCGCCTCGGCGAGCACGCTGGACAACGAGGGGATATGTATCGGATAACCGTTCGCATCGATGCCGATGCTCAGTTGCTGCACTTCGTTGAAGCTCATATCCGCGATCCGCTTCCGCAAGCCTGTCATCCGTCGCAGGTCGGAATCGTGGTTTAACACAGCGACGCCATCCTTGGTCAACTGCACGTCCAACTCCACGACTTGAAGGCCTTTGTCGATCGCGGAGATCAGGGCAGGCAGCGAATTTTCCGGAGCATTCGACGTATCCCCGCGATGCACTGCGATCTGCACGTTCCATTTTGCGTAGACGAGACTCTCGTTCGCCCGCAAACCGATCAGCAGCGCTAGCGAAATATAAAGGGCCGCGCTTAGGACATACACCATCCTTTTCCACTTTAGCCCCTTCCACCAATCTACGATCTGGTTCTCCAGACGACCGATTCGGCTGCGGCGCACCTGCAGCTGATCCCTTGGCCGAATCCATTTTAAGCGGCCCAACGCATAATAAAGTCTCGTCAGCACGAACAGGTTGATTGGCAGCAGCAGAAGCTCCAGCAGATAAGCCAGTACCGTCGTAACCGGCAGTGAATAGTGCTGGGACACCAACGCAAGCACATCCAGATCAAGCCAGGAAGGGATGTGCCCAAGGGCAGTCACCACCGCGGAGGTGACCCCGACCACCGTACAGTTAAACAGAAGCAGCGTTCCAAACAGCCGCCACCGCCGACCTTGCGTCAGCTCATGGCTTTGGCGAACCGCCTGCCGGAGATTCATATCCTCGAGCACGATACAATGCAGGACGAAAATCCAGCGGAGCAAAGTATAGAGCAGCCCTGCGATCAGCACGAGATAAGCTACGGTCATGGTGAATGAGGCATCCAGCACTTGATTGTTCAAGAAGATCGGCACGTTAAACAACGCGTAAAACGAAGCCGACAGCGGCGAGTCCACAAACGGAATCAAGAGCAGCAACAACAGCAGCAGCTGGAATACGCCAAACCCGAACAGCTTGGGCATTTTATGCAGCACCGTTAACACAGCATCAGAAATGGCAATCGACTTGCCAAAAAAGCGCTGCTGAATCAGCACGATGAGGACCAACAATTCAATCAGCAGGGTAAAAGAGGCAACAAGCCCGATGAGAGTCAGCCCCGCCATACCTTTATAGCTCAACCCGATCCGGTAAACCTCCCCGTTCAACAGGGAACCGGAGCCGACCACCCGGAGAACCCGGTTGAACAGGAACGTCGTAACCGGCAGGACAAAGACGCTTGTGGCCAGCATATACAGCAGTTGAAACAGCAGCAGCTTACCGGAATACTTGCGGAAGTCACGGATGCTTCTGCCGATCAGTTTAAGCATGGACCCCCTTCCCTGTTCCATCAGGTCCACCGCGCAGCCCAAACCTTCATCTCATGACATATGACATGCAAGTCCATCCCCTTCGGCGTAAGCGTGTATTCGACCGTCACGGGAACGGTAGGATACACTGTACGCTCCAGTACGCCCTTCTCCTCCAGATGGCGCAACGTACTGGTTAACGCCCGTGGACTCACTTGAGGGATTCGGCGTTGCAGCTCCCCAAAGCGCAGCGTCCCTCCAAACAGCTCGCGGATCACGAGGAACGCCCATTTTCCTCCGAGGACGTCCAACGTTTTTTCGATATTGCATTCGATATGCTCCGGCGTTTTCGGAATGTAATTGCTAGCCTTGCGGATGCTGTTCATTCGTAAAAACCTCCCCTGGAAGTGTTGCTTTAGTGATGTATAAGAGTTGCTATTTCAGGCGATATAGGTTCGTTATAGGGCGCTATACTTTTTATAGTAAGTATCACAGATATAATTTAGTGAAGGAGTTTTCACTTCTTTCAATTGTATATGAACTTTTATAGAATGAAAATGGTTCCAACACAAATGCTCAAGGAGGATGATGAAACATGGAATATAGAAGACTAGGCGGAAGCGGCCTCAAAGTCAGTGAAATCAGCTTGGGAAGCTGGCTGACTTACGGCGGGTACGTCGAACGTGAAAACGCGGAGAAATCGATCAAAACCGCTTACGATCTAGGGATCAACTTCTTTGACACCGCCAATGTATACGAAAAAGGGGCCGCCGAAGAGCTGGTGGGCAAAGCGCTTAAAGCTTACCCCCGGGAATCCTATGTATTGGCTACGAAAGCGTTCTGGCCGATGGGGGATGGACCTAACGATCGCGGTTTGTCGCGGAAGCACGTCATGGAGCAGGTCCATGCCAGCCTGAAGCGTCTTGGCCATGATTATATCGATATCTTTTATTGCCACCGTCACGATCCGGAGACACCGCTTTACGAAACGCTGCGCACGATCGATGACCTGATCCGTCAAGGCAAAATCCTGTACGCCGGCGTCAGCGAATGGCAAGCCTCACAAATTGCGGAAGCTGTTGGCTTGGCCGATCGTTACCTGCTGGATCGCATCGTCGTGAATCAGCCGGTATATAACATGTTTAATCGTTATATCGAGAAGGAAGTCATCCCGGTCAGCGAACGTCACGGCATCGGCCAGGTGGTCTTCTCTCCGCTGGCTCAAGGTCTGCTAACCGGTAAATATACATCTGCAACCGATATTCCGCAGGACAGCCGTGCAGCCAAGCTGGAATGGGTTCGCAAAGGCATTACGGAAGAGAACATCGCCAAGGTGAAGCAGCTTGAGGGAATTGCCGCTGAACTTGGCATCACGGTAGGTAACCTGGCCCTGGCTTGGATTTTGCGCCAAAACAACGTGGCCAGCGCACTGGTTGGCGCCAGCCGTCCGGAACAGGTGATCGAGAACGCCAAAGCTTCCGGCATCAAACTAAGCGAGGACGTGCTGACGCGGATCGAAGAGATTCTGAACTAAGAAGGAGTCGAAGCAGCCATGGCTAAAGTCGTAGTTACCGGGGGAAGCGGAATGTTAGGGCGCTACGTTGTACGAGAATTCGTCGAACGCGGGTATGACGTGCTGAACGTAGACGTCCGGCCTTCGGAAGACCCGGTCTGTCCGACGTTGATCGCCGATCTGGAGCAGCTTGGCGAATGCTACAGCGCGCTGACCGGCGCGGACGCGGTTGTTCATCTCGCCGCGATTCCCGCCGCGCATATCCGCACGCCGGAGGTCACCTTTCTCAATAATGTGATGTCGACGTACAACATTTTGCAGGCTGCGGAAGGGCTGGGCATCCGCAAGGCGGTGATCGCCTCCAGCGAATCCTCCTACGGCATCGTCTTTGCGGTGCATCCGCCCGCCCCGAAATACGTGCCGGTGGATGAAGCGCACCCACAGCTCCCCGAGGACAGCTACGGCTTGTCCAAGGTGGTGAACGAGCTGACCGCGGACATGTTCCACCGCCGCACCGGAATGCAGATCGTATCGCTGCGGCTGGGCAACGTGATTCCGCCGGAACGCTATGCAACGTTCCCGTCCTTCATCCACGATCCGGCTCAGCGGGAACGCATCCTGTGGAGCTACATCGATACGCGCGATGCGGCAACCGCATGCCGGCTGGCCGTCGAAGCGGACGGCCTCGGCGCGGTGGCGCTGAACATCGCCGCGGACGACTCCAGCATGGCGATTCGCAGCCGGGAGCTGATGGCCGCCCGCTTCCCGGGCGTCACAGACTTCCGCGCGCCGCTGGAAGGGCACGAAACGCTGCTCAGCAACGAGAAAGCCAAACAACTGCTTGGATGGCAGCCTGTCCATTTCTGGCGGGATGAAGTTAAGCCATAAACCGCCTGCGGCTGTTCACGCAGAAGAACCCGGCTCCGCCGATACGGAGCCGGGTTCTTTTTTTACTAGCCTTACTGTATCCCAAAACCGCGTTTTTTGATATCTTAGAGGAAGTCATACCAATCAACGAATACATCGAATCAGGAGATTTCCGTTATGCGCAAACACATTGTAGCCATCGATATGGACGATACCCTATGCCATCTCGTGCCCAAAGCGATTTACTATCATAATCTGCAGTTTCCCGACCGTCAGCTCACCATGGACCAAATGACCAGCTTTGATATGACACAAATCTGGCATCCCGAGTGTAATGAAGATCTCTTCTTCGGACGCCCCGGCTTGTATGAGGAGCTGGAGATCTTTGATGAGCATACCGTCGAGGAAGTACGCAAAATGACGCAGGAGCATGATGTGATCATCGTTACGGCCGCCCGCCCCTCATCTGTACAGGAAAAATGGAACTGGCTGCAACGCTGGATGCCGTTTATCCCGTTTGAGAACTTCTTCGTCGCCAAGCGAAAAACGCTGCTGGACTTCGACCTGATAATCGATGACGGGCCGCATAATTTGCAGCCTGCCAAGGAAGCTGGCCGGCTCACCATCGGGATCCCACGCCCGTGGAACGCCCCGATTCAGCAGCAATTCCTCATGAAGGATTCATGGGAAGGCATGAGCGACTTGGTGAACCAGCTGTTGGCTGAACGTTTCCCAAGGGAATAGCTCAGCGGCTACTGCAGATGCCCCCGGATGGGAGCCGAAGTTGTTTCCCCGAAGGACACGTTTACGGCATGGCGGATCTCTACGCCTTCCTCCAGCAGTTCGATTTCGATGCTGGACCGGAACGGCGTCTCCAAACTCAGCTTCCCGCTCCGAATCCGCCTGCATCCGAGGCGGCTCCAAAACCAGCCCCTCCAGGACATGCCGCAGCTCTTTGATGCAGCGATGTAACATTTTCCAGGCGCTGAATATCTCCAAATTTCGCGCCAGCCTATCCAACAACCGAATCGAAGTATGCTAGAATAAAGAGCATGGTTTCGATAGAACGAATAGAAAGGGACGTCATCGTTGGCACAATTATTTTACAAGTACGGAGCAATGAACAGCGGCAAATCTATCGAAATTTTGAAGGTTGCCCACAATTATGAAGAGCAGAACAAACCGGTGCTGCTCTTTACTTCGGCGATCGATAACCGTGACGAGGTTGGTTATGTCTCCTCGCGGATTGGATTGCGCCGGCAGGCTATTCCGATTTATCCGAACACGAACCTCTTCGAAATCGTCAAAAATCATACCCCGCGCTTATACTGCGTATTGGTCGATGAATGCCAATTCCTCGGTGAGAACAACATTAAGCAGCTGGTCCGCATCGTCGATGAGCTGGATATTCCCGTGATGGCTTTCGGGTTGAAAAACGATTTCCAGAACCAGTTGTTCGAGGGCAGCCGCCTGCTGCTGATTTATGCGGACAAAATCGAGGAAATGAAAACGATCTGCTGGTTCTGCGCGCGCAAAGCAACGATGAACCTGCGGGTGGAGAACGGCAAACCCGTTTACACCGGCGAGCAGATCCAAATCGGCGGCAACGAGTCGTATTACCCGGTATGCCGGAAATGCCACGCCAACCCGCCGCTGTAATACTTCCGAATCTAAAAAAACGGACCGGCTAACGCCGGTCCGTTCGTCGTTTTTAATCCATATCGTAAATCGTGCCCACCTTCAGCCCGTACAGCTCGTTGTAGATCTTTTCTGCATAGGCGTCCGTCATGCCGGCAATATAATCGATGATCATATGCTCCCATGTCCAGATCGGTTTGGGCTTGGCCTGATCCCGGTCGAACCGGCGCAGCCAGTCACCGGGAATGATCGACTTGCTTGTCTCCGGATCCACGAAGGCATCCCACAGCCGCTTGATAATCCATGCGCTGCGCTTCTGCAGCCGTTGGACCCGCAAATCGCGGATCATCGTCACCCAAGCGAAGCTCTTCAGCACGCTCACCGTCCGCAGCATATCCTTATCCTCCTGCCCGTCCTTCACGAACGTGACCTTCTGCCAATCGCCGTCATCGATAACTCCCAGGCAGCCGACGAACAGGCTGACCCAATAGGCCTTCACCTCCCGGCGCGTGCGGGAATAGTCATGATCACACACCGGCATTTTGACATTCCAGATGCGCAGGAAATCGTCCAGCACCTCGGCCACCTTGACCTGAATTTGCTGCGGCTGCCATCCCGCCCAGCAAGCATCCTCCAACGTCATGATTTTCTCGACGATCAGTCTCTGAATGTGCGAGTCCTTGAGGAAATGCTCGTGCACCTCGATTTTTCCCGCCTTGATGCCATCCTCGAGATCGTGGGCCGAATAAGCGATGTCGTCGCAAAGGTCCATCAGCTGCGCCTCAAACGTCTTCTTCCCTTCGGGAATGCCCCAGCGGTCGCGAATGAAGGAGATGTACTCCCATTCATGCAGATATAACCCTTTCTTGTTGATCGTACCGGGATAAGGGTATTTATTTGTTCCAAGCAGCACCGCATCGGATAAGTTCAACCCGTCGATGTTTTCCCGCTTCTCCAGGAACATCATCAGCCGGAAATTGTGGGCGTTGCCTTCAAAATGCTCATATTTCTGACGGAATGCTGCCCTCGTTTGCTGCTCTTCCTCCGGAGTGGGCTGTTTGCCTTTAAGGGCAGTCCGTACCTTCTCCTCAATGAGCTTCTCCAATATTTGATCCAGCACCTCTTCGCCCTTGTGGCCAAACGGCGGATGGCCAAAATCATGGCAAATAGCGGCGCATTCCACCACCTCCGGATCGATGACCAAGCCTGGATGCTCGGCGCGGTCGGCCGCCAGCTCCGGATACGTGCGCAGAAGGCTGCGCGCCGCTTCCCGGGCGATCTGGGCGACCTCGAGCGAATGCGTCAGCCGGGTTCGATAATAATCGCCTGTGCCGGCCCCAAATACTTGCGATTTCCCCTGCAGCCGGCGGAAGGTCGGGGAATGGATCAACCGCGAATAGTCGCGTTCAAAGGTGGCACGGTTATTTTCGTGTCCGATATTGTCCGGGTATTGGCGGTGCTCCCTGAGTTCGTGGATATTCATGGCTCTTGCACTCCTTGTCGCGTTCTCTCTTTTCTGTTATTGTAGCCGTCCGCAGCCGGAACATAAAGCGCCGCCCCCCAAATTTGTTACCCTACAAAAAAATCACCCCGCAAACGCGGGGCTTTGCTCTAGCCGCTTTATTGTTCTTACGATACGCCAAGCCTCCAGGGTTCACCGCCTCCGGTCCGATTGATGTCGGCGCCAGGTTCCTCGCTCTCCCGATGACAGCACCCGCATTCCCAGGCCTCCTGCAACAACCACACATAATCCAGTGATTCCTGCAGGTCCAGCGATTCTCCTGGAATCACCTGCCTCCTTCCCTCCATTAACGCATAGACTTCGATATCGCCGGGCGGACGGCCAAATGCGCTGTGCCAAAACACGTTGACCAGATGGACAAAAGCTTGCGTGATGCTCTCATTCTCCTCCACGAGGAACTTCTGCACGGTCACCCAATCCGGGTTCCCCCGCTCTTGCCATACCGCTTGAAAAATAATAGACAAATGCAGATCCAGCCCCGCGACGTGCGTTCCCCAATTCTCATATAAAGCTAAGGGATACTCGTATATCCTCGTCCCCGTAATGAAAGTTAATTCCGACACCATCCGGTGGTACACCTGCCAGTAGAACAAGGGATCCGGAAAATCACGCTGATTCCGCGGCCAACGCCGGTTCAGCAGCACCTGGATCGGCGTATGCAAACGGACCGCCGGGAGAAGCGTGAAATAATCGTTGATAGCGTGACCCACTGCGTATTGCACGCGTTGCTGCCAGGAGATGCAAGAACCGCTGCCTGTTGGGCCGTACGATTGGCTGTACGTTTGGTTGTACGTTTGGCCGCACGCCCCTGCCGGACCGCTCGAGTCCAACTTCAGCGAACGCAGCCATTTTTCGAGCTCATAATCCGCAAGCTGCTTGGTCATGGCTGATTCAGCGCTCCTATGCGTTGTGCGAAATTGGCCCCGAACTCCCGGCACAATACCTTCTCCTCCGGACTTGGGCCGTATTCCACCTTGAGCGGCGGTTGGACGATGACCGCCCCGTTTTCCCGAAGCCGCTGCTCTAATTCATCTACGGCGGCGCAATACAGACGGTAGGAAGTATCTCCGCTGCCAAATACGGCAGCCCGGAATCCCGCCAAATTCAGCTCCTTCATTTCATCCACGAAATCGGCAAATTCGTCGGGAAGCTCCCCGTCTCCCCATGTATAAGCACCCAACAGGCAGGCATCATATTCCAACAAGCGTATGGCGTTGCAATCCTCCACCATCTTCAGATCCACAGCCGCTCCGGTTCCGCGAATCCCTTCAGCGATTAGTTCAGCCATTTCCTCCGTATTCCCGGTCAAGCTGGCATAGACGATGATGATATTGCTCATTCCCTCTCCAACTCCTTCCAAGTACATGACTTGATAACCGAAGTATAATTGATAATGATTATCATTGTCAATAATAGGGCGGCTAGTATCTTCTTCACACCTCTTTGCACGATTATCCCTTTCGTTCAGAACTGGGGATTGAGTGGAAGTATCGAGTGGAAGTGGAAGTTCACTGGGGGAGCCTTGCAGTGGAAAGGGACCTGGTGGGGATCGTCGGTTTTGGATTACACTACCTATCTGATGCAACGGGATAATCCTCAAAAAGAAGGGAGCGGATAGACACCATCAATAATAGCCGGAACCCCTTAAATGGAGTATCCGGCTTCTTCTTTTACTATACGAGCGATCAGCTCATTCCTACCCACGCATCGTTGGAGTAGCCGCGCTGCTCCCAATATCCGACATGCTCGCCTTCGATGAGCTCGATGCGGTTCAGCCACTTCACCGACCTGTAGGCGTACATTTTCGGCACGATCAGTCTTACCAGACCACCCAAGTCGCTCGGTATCGGCTTGCCGTCGTGCATCACCGCGACCATACAATCGTCCATATTCGCCTGATCCAAGGTGAGGGTATCGGTGTAGACGCCGTCCCCCGAATAGAACTTCACCGTTTTGGCGTTTGGCTTTACGCCGGCTTTTTGGAGCAGCTCCCGCAGCGGGATGCCTTCCCAAGTATTATTGTACACCGACCAGCCCGTCACACAGTGAAAATCACTCACCTGCACCTTCCGCTTCAGCTTGAGGAAGTCCTCCCAGCTCCATTTGAACTTGTTGTTCACCAGACCGTCGATCGTAAACGACCAGTTCTCGTTGGAGAAAGACGGAATGTCCGTGACCGTATATACCCGAAAATGTCCCTGCGCCCCGCCGCCAACTGGGCGAGCCTCGGGTTTAATCGACCGTCGGGCCGGTTCCTTCAACCATTTGGTCCGGGTTAAGGAGTGGTAAATGATGTACGGCAAACCGATCCAGGTTAATAAATCGTGCACGGTCAGCGCCGTATTGGACACTCTCGGACCCACCGCCTTGAACTGCCACAGCAGCACGCCCGAGCCAAACCAGCCCAGCAGTAAAGCTAGGACCACGAGAACGTTAAACCGCTGCCAGGGCTTCTGCCGCAGCTGCTTCCAATGCTTCCCCGCTAACAGCAAGTAATAAATGACCGGGAGGATCGAAGCAACGCCTACCGCGATATGCAGCCATTTGAGCCAAACCCGGCCCTCACCCAGCAAACCGCGCCAAAACCCGCCAACCAGCAGCAGCCCCGTCAGCGCAAGGATCACGACGATCCAGCCGTTCCAGGTATGCAAGGCGACGAGTTTCTTGCCATACCCTTTGCGCAGGCGCTCCAGCATTCCCTTCATACCTCCCCTCCTCCTTATTTTTGTTGTATATTCTCAGAACGCCTGCCATCATTCGCCTCAAGCACCGTGAACCAAAACGTACTGCCCCTCGTCTCCGATTCAACAACGCCGAAAGATCGAGCACCAGTAAATCGGGATGACCATCATTTCGTTGTCCTTCATCTCATTGCCCATCATGTCCTGACCCATTTCGCCGTCTTTCATCTCTTCGCCCATCATCTCTTGCCCCATTTCGTTACTGCCGGAAGAATTGTTCATCTCGGTGGAGGCGTTGGCCCCGTCATTCATCATGTTCCCTTTGTTCATGTCATTGTTTTTGGCACCGCAAGCGGCTAACGTCAGCATGGCCCCCCAGCATAAGAATCAATCCGATTTTTTTCATAATATTTCTTCCTTTCGTTATTTTTAGCTTTGTTCGTCCATCATCTTAGCGAAAAATGCTAACCATCTAAGAACCAACCGCTTGCGAATGTGTTAGAAAAGTCTTACGAAAGTCTTACAAAACCGCCACAAAATCAGAAAACCCGTCCCAGGTTAAGCCTGAAACGGGTTCAATTCGATTTAACGGGGACGACCCGCAATCCCATACATCAACAGGTCCACCGTGTGTTCAATTTCTTCGTCTTCATCGATCGGAAAATCCGGCACGAGGAGTACATGAACCAGAATCATCCCAATCATGACGCTGGCACCGGTTCTGACGATCCGCCATGGCGGCGCTTCAACAAGCTGCCCCTTTTCCTGAAAATGCAGAACAACTCGCTTGATCCGCTGAAAGACGATCTCGGAGGCCAAACTCTTCACCTGCTCCAGCAGCTCCGGCTGAAACGGGACCTCCTGGATCAGTATTTTGATAATCCGCATATTCTCCCGAACAAACTTGAAACGATCCTTCGCCAGCGCGCGAAAAAAGTCCTCCGCCCGCTCATAGGGCATCTCGATCATTTTGGCAAAATCCCGCAGCAGAAACGGCGCAACCAGCTTGATCACAATTGGTCCGGCGATAGACAGCAGCAGATCTTTCTTCGTCTTATAGTGGCGGAAAATCGTTCCCTCAGCTACCCCGGCCTTTTGCGCGATTTCACTGGTGGATGTGGCGGCATACCCTTTCTCGGCAAAAATCTCCGTCGCCGCCTCCAAAATTTTGATCTGCTTCTCCGTCTTCTTCTCCGTATCTTCTTCCGTCAACCGGATCAAGTCCTCCAGCCACTGCTCTTTCTTCTCCGACATAGAGGCCTCTCTCCTTTCCCTTCGTATCGTAGGCTTCTTTGTTCAGCGTACTATATTTTGCGGTGCTTGCGCAACGCGAGGACATTAGCGAGCATAAAGACGAAGGACAAGCCAGCCAGCACATACACATCCAGCGCGATTCCGCTCCAGCCTTCGCCGCGGATCATGATGCCGCGCAGCGCATCCGCCCCGTATTTCAGCGGTGTGATATGAGTAATCCAGCGCAGCCAAGGCGAAATGCTCTCCAGGTCAAACAATCCGGAGAAAAACACCTGCGGCACGATGACGATCGGAATGAACTGAATCATCTGGAACTCTGTGTTAGCGAACGCCGACAGCAAGGTGCCGAAGCTCAGAGCCGTGAGAGACAGCAGCAGCATGATGAGCAGCACGTAACCAAAGGAGCCCACCATCAAGCTGCCAAGCGCATACACCGTAAACCCGGCGATCAACACCGCCTGCAGACTGGTGAAGATCCCGAACCCGGCCATATAACCGACGACGATTTCCCATCGGCGCAGCGGCGTGGCGAGCAACCGTTCCAGCGTGCCGCTTGTTCGTTCGCGCAGGAAAGACACGCCCGCGATCAGGAATACGAAGAAGAAAGCAAACAATCCGATTAACACTGGACTAAAGCTGTCGAAGCTCGACATGTCTGCAGATCCGTGCAAATATTCGAACTCCGGCGCAGCGGCGTTCCCATTCGGATTTTGCGTTATTCCGGCTGGAGTTGCTTGCCCCTGAAGCGTTTTTTGCATGAGCAGCATGACGGCCCGGTTTTTGGATGGATCGCTGCCTTCCAGCTTCACCTGCGCCGCCCCCTGATCTAAGCGAATAAACGCATCGATCTCTTGATCAGCCAAGGCCGCCTCGGCCGCTTCAACGGTATCGTAGGTGGTGACTTCCGCATCAGCAGCGGTTAATTTCTCCGTAATCGCAGCAGGCAGCTGCACGGTACCAATCTTCGGTTGGTAGGTGTCTCCATTAAACACAAGATACATTAAGGATAAGACCAGAAGCGGAGCGACGACCAACAACGCCAGCGTTCTTTTGTCATGGATAAACTGACGGACGATACGGACAATCACAGCCCGGATTCTCATGCACGAACACCTCCGTAATGCAAAAAGGCTTCCTCAATCGTCGCGCTGCCAGTCTCCTGTTTCAGCGCCTCCGGCGTACCTACGGCGATCAAATTACCGTCCCTTACCATCCCTAGCCGATGACATTTGTCGGCTTCGTCCATGACGTGGGTGGTGACGAGAATCGTCGTGCCTTTTTGGCTCAGGTGTTCGAATTCGTCCCAAATGGACTTGCGCAGCACCGGGTCGATCCCGACGGTAGGTTCGTCGAGAATGAGCACCTCAGGCTCATGCATAAGCGCGATCGCCAGCGACAATCGGCGTTTCATCCCGCCGGAGTAAGCGCTGACCGGACGTTTCAAATGATCCGTCAAATTGACAAGCGCCATAACTTCTTCGATTCGCCGCTTCATTTCCACACCTTTTAACCCAAATAACGCCCCAAAAAACTCTAGGTTCTCCTTTGCCGTAAGCTCGTTGTACATCGCGTCAGATTGAGCCATATAGCCGATGCGGTTCATCATGCTGAGCTTTGGCATTCGGATGCCCAGCACCTCAACCTCGCCGCTGGTCGCTTCGTCGATGCCGGCGATCATTTTCACGAACGTTGTCTTGCCAGAGCCCGACGGCCCCAGCAGTCCAAAAATCTCATTGCGCCGCACCTCCAGGCTGATCCCGTGCAGCACCTCTTTATCGTTGAACTTGCGGGTCACTCCTTGAGTTCGAATACAAACTTCTTGATTAGACATCTGCACCACTCCTCTATGGGACAGGTTGTTGACGTGAGTACTTACTCACATTTTCTTGATGGTTCAAATATACTCCTCGCCGAGTAAATAGTCAAGTGAGTAATCACTCACTTTTGTTGGATTCCTGTCATAGATTGTCGGCGATTTAGCGCTGGATGATATGGAAGTACTCCCCTTTTCTTGATAAACTGTTGTTACAAAACACGGTGAAAATTAGGAGGCAGTATGAAAAAGAAATTTCTAATTTCAGCGATTCTCACAACGGTTCTTATGCTTGTGTCTATTCCTGCATATGCTTCTGCACCCGCCGCTACACTGATTATTAACGGCAATGTAATCCTTGCAGATCTTAAAGTGATCAATGGAACAACATACGTTCCGCTTAGGGTGATATCGGAACACCTTGAGGACGTCGATCTGTACTATAACTCTGCGACCAACACAATTACCATGAATCAACGAAAGACGAATGATCCCTCACAGACCCCAATGAGCCCCCCATCAACGACAGCTTTAACTGGCAAAGAATTAGAGGAATATTTATCAAATCATTTCTCAAAATTAACGACTTCTCTGGGTGAAACTATCCTTTATTTTTCAATTGAGGAGAACAACTCCGATCTGCACCCTTACGATTATTGTATCAAGGTTAAATATGATCCGAAATTCTACGGAAATTTAAAAGACGTAGCCGATAACCCATCTGCACAGCGAGAAAAGATAATTCTAGATGTTAGATCTGAACTCCGTGCTCATATGGAATCTATAGCAAAATCCGCAATTGCTGTCATGCCCGGGAAAAAGTTATGTGGATATTACTATTACGAGAACGCCAATGAGCCAGCTAAACAAGCTGAACTTGCCAAATTCAAGACCAATGCCTGGCAAAATTACGATGGTTCTTCTTCAACCAAATATACGGATTCCAAAATCACTCAATTTCAGTGGACCACATCCGAAGTGAACGGAGTGAAATAAAAGGCAGTCTCCGGTTCCGAGCGTGACGTCTCTCCATAACAAAAGAACGCCCCTCTATCGCAGCTTGTACGAGATTAGGGCGTTCTTTGTTTTATTTTAGTGAGCGATCACCATTCTACCGTCAACGACACTGGGCAATGATCACTGCCCAAGATGTGGCAGTCGATGCCTGCATCCTGCAACTTCGGCGCAAGCCGGGAGGAAGCGAGGAAGTAGTCGATCCGCCAGCCGATGTTCCGCTCGCGAATTTTCGGCATATATGACCACCAGCTGTACACGCCTTCGCAGTCCGGGTAGAAATGCCGGAACGTATCGATAAACCCGGAGGCCAGCAGCTCGGTCATTTTGCCGCGCTCTTCCAGCGTATAACCGGAGTTGCCTTCATTGGACTTGGCGTTCTTGATATCTATGGGATTGTGGGCGACGTTCAGGTCGCCGCAAACAATGACCGGTTTGACCGCATCCAGGCCCGTAAGGTAAGTGCGGAACCGGTCCTCCCACTCCATCCGGTAACCCAAACGGGAGAGGTCGCGTTTCGCATTCGGCGTATACACGGTAACAAGATAAAATTGCTCGAATTCCAGCGTGATAATCCGCCCCTCCGGCTCATAATCCTCCTCCATGCCATAACGCACGGACAAAGGTTTGATGCGCGTGAAGACAGCGGTGCCGGAGTAGCCTTTTTTCTCCGCATAGTTCCAATACTGCTCGTATTCGCTGCCAAGGTCCAGCTCGATCTGCCCTTCCTGCAGCTTCGTCTCTTGAAGGCAGAAGATGTCCGCATCCGCCTCTTTGAAATAGTCCAAAAATCCCTTGCCCACGCAGGCGCGCAGTCCGTTGACGTTCCATGAAACCAGCTTCATGATAATCTCCTTGCCTTGATGTAATCGAGAATTGCGAAAAACCCAATCTAGCAATCTCGTCTATGAATCATGGTTCCAGTTTAACACGTCATACGCCGTTCAAAAAGGCTTTGCCCTTCTTCACGACCTGGGCATCGTACAGGTTCACCGTCGTGCTGAGGATGTAAGAAGGCGGCTGCTTTCCGCGGTTATTTTTATGGCCTTGGATGTGTGCGTCGCTTTTTTCCCAGTTCTTCCATGCTTCCTGCGACTCCCATCGGATCACGACCACCACTTCCTCCTGCTCTTGGCTCTTTCGATTCACCATCACGCTGATGTCCACCAAGCCCTCCATCTGGTCGATGGCGCCCTCTTGGCTAAATCTAGCAATCACCTTGTCGCTGTTGCCCTTCTCAATGACCATGGTCCTTGTCATAACAAACATTCCGGTTCCTCCCTATGGAAAAAAATATCACTTCTCTTCTCGCTTACGCTTCCGCAAGCACAGGTACCTCATAGGTTCCTGGCAACCAGCGGCGCTTCCGGCTCACCGCTTCAGGCGGCATAACCTGCGGCGCCTGCGGATGCAGCAGCCACGACTTCACCGCATGGGTATCGGATACCCGATACAGCGGCGGCTCCTGCTCGAAGTCGATCTTCATCGCGTACGAGCTCCGCAGTGCAAACGCGTCCCCTTGCGGTGGACGGATCAAGTCCGGCGGCGTGCCGGGGATCGCCGCCAGCTTCCCGCCGCCATGTCCATCGAGACTTGGCATCGAGGCCAGCAGTCCCCACGTATACGGATGGCGCGGGTCATAGAAAATTTCCTCCGCCGTCCCCGTCTCCACGATCTGCCCGGCGTACATCACCGCGACGCGGTCGGCCATTTTAGCTACGACGCCAAGGTCGTGTGTAATAAAAATAATGGCCGTGCCGATCTTCCGCTGCAGCTCTTTCATGAGCTCCAGAATCTGCGCCTGAATCGTAACGTCCAGCGCCGTGGTTGGCTCATCGGCGATCAGCAGCTTCGGGTTGGCCGCCAGCGCGATAGCGATCATGACCCGCTGCCGCATCCCGCCGCTGAACTCGTGCGGGTATTGGTGAAAGCGCCGCTCGGGCGACTTGATCCCAACCAGACCCAGCAGCTCCACGGCCCGCTGGTACGCGGCTTCTTTGGACATATGCTCATGGGTATGAAGCACCTCGGTGATCTGCTTCCCTACCTTCATGGTTGGGTTGAGCGAGGTCATCGGATCCTGAAAGATCATCCCGATCTCCTTGCCGCGAATCCGTTGCATCTGTTTCTCCGTTTTGCTGGTCAGCTCTTGCCCGTCAAACCAAATCTCCCCGCGTTTATATACGCCCTGCGGCCGGGGAATCAGTTGCATGATGGCCTGAGACGTGACGCTTTTGCCCGAGCCCGATTCGCCTACGATGGCCAGCGTTTCCCCTTTGTCGACGTAGAAGTTCACGCCGCGAATGGCCTGCACTTCCCCCTCCCGGGTATGAAACGAGATGGCCAAATCCTTCACTTCCAATAAGTGTTCCATGTTATCCCGATTCCTCACTCTCCACTCCCCTAATCGGAGTCTCTCTATAGTAAGATGACGGAGGGCAGAACCTAATGAAACGGATGAACTAGATTAACTAAGATAACTAGGTTTAACCCGTTGAAGTTCTCCTCGCCATTTAATGATAATGATTATCATTATTAAGTATAGCATATTTGTCTGTCAAAGCTCAAATGGAAAAACCCAGTCCCTGTGCCCTCCTATCCCCCTGAGCTCTCGCGAAATTTTCAATTTTAAGTCAGACTATTTCTCTATACACTCTGCCGAGGCTATGATAAGATATCAAATATGCAAAGATTCAGAGATATGAAATTTATGATTTTAAGGAGTTTAATCGATGGACGCGAACTTGCAACAATTTAAAGCGGAATTCTTCAAAGCTCTCGCCCATCCGATGCGAATTCGTATTCTGGAGGTGCTGAGCGAAGGCGAACGGAATGTCAACGAGCTGCAATCGATCCTTGGATCGGAAGGGTCAGCCGTATCTCAACAATTAGCCGTTCTTCGGGCCAAAAATCTGGTCAATACCGTCAAGGAAGGCACGACGGTTGTTTACTCGCTTCGAGATCCACTGCTGAAAGATTTGCTCGCGGTAGCCCGGCAAATTTTCGACAATCACTTGGTCGAATCCATTTCCTTACTGCGCGGGATCCGAAAACAAAAATAAGGATCCTCAAGTTTCCCCGTCGGGCTGCGGGGGTCTTTTTTGTTTGTGGGAAAGTACTTGCTCTATGAAATGCAGATTTTTAAGAAAAGAAGGGTTTAACGGATGAAGTGGAGTGGAAGGTTCACCAATGTTAATGCGACAACGCTGCGCAAAGATTTGATATCGGGGTGTATTGTTGGCATCGTGGCCCTCCCGCTTGGGATGGCTTTTGCAATCGCGTCCGGCGTCGAGCCGGAGTATGGGCTGTATACAACGATCGTCGCCGGGATCTTGATTTCGCTGTTAGGCGGATCCCGATTCCAAATCGGCGGCCCTACCGGGGCGTTTATTCCGATTCTGCTCGCAATTGTGCTGCAATACGGCTATGAGAATCTCCTGATCGCCGGCTTTCTGGCCGGGATCATGCTGGTGTTGATGGGCCTGCTGCGGCTCGGAACGCTGATCAAATTCATCCCGAGGCCGGTCACGATTGGGTTTACCGCCGGCATTGCGGTGACGATCTTCAGCGGGCAAATCGGGAATTTCCTTGGTTTGACCGGGATGAAGCGGCATGAATATTTTCATGAAAATATTAAGGAAATCTTCCTGCAGCTTCATACGTTTAACTTCTACAGCTTCCTGACTGCAGGTATCTGCCTGGCAGCCCTGCTGCTGACGCCCAAGTTTCTCCCGAAAATCCCCGGATCGCTGGTTGGCATCCTCGTGTCTACGTTAGCTGCGACGTGGCTGTTCCCCGACCGGGTGACGACCATCGGCTCCGCTTACGGGGCGATTCCCGGCGGCTTGCCGGATTTCCACCCGCTGGCCTTGTCCTGGGACAACATCGTACCGATGCTCCAGCCAGCGCTGATCATCGCCTTGCTTGGCGGCATCGAATCGCTGCTCTCTGCCGTTGTAGCGGACAGCATGACCGGCACCCGTCACGACAGCAACCGCGAGCTGATCGGGCAAGGTCTCGCCAACATGGCCGCTCCGCTGTTCGGCGGCATTCCAGCGACCGGGGCGATCGCCCGCACGGCGACGAATATCAAGAACGGAGCAGTGTCTCCTTTTTCCGGCATCATTCATGGCGTCGTTGTGCTGCTGATCGTCGCTTTGTTTGCGCCATATGCATCCAACATCCCGCTGGCCAGCATGGCCCCGATCCTGATGGTCGTCGCCTGGAACATGAGCGAGCGCAAAGCGTTTGTCCACATGCTGAAGACACGGACCAGCGATACGCTCGTACTGATCGTTACGTTCCTGCTGACCGTATTTACGACGTTGACCATAGCTGTCGAGGTGGGATTGGTGCTGGCTGTTCTGCTGTTCGTCAAACGGATGAGTGACCTGCTCACCGTTGACAAGGTGCTGCCCGATTGGGCCTCCGGCAAGGAGAAGGTACGGGCGCATATCGTGTCCAAGGATCATGATTGCCCGCAAGTTTCCATTTTCACCATCGACGGACCGTTGTTCTTTGGCGCTTCACAAGCGTTTGATCGGTTTGTCTCGCAAATTGAAGGCGGACTGCTGCGAGTGGTGTTGATCCGAATGGGCAAGGTACCGTTTATGGATACGACCGGCGAAGCGAATTTTGCCGCCCTGATCAAGCGGCTGCAACAAGCCGGCATCACTGTCCTCGTCTCCGGCCTTCGTGCGCAGCCGCGCAAGCTGATGGACAAAGCCGGTTGCTATGCCATGATTGGCGAAGAGCATTTTTTTGAAAGCACCGGGGAAGCCCTCACCTACGCTTTAAGCCAAATCAACAACGACAAGTGCCGCGGCTGCAAGCATTTCGCTTTCCGCGAATGCGCCGCCCTGTGCGGGGCGGCGGAGCACGAGCGGCACAAGCGTACCGAACTCGCCGGGACGCTGGCTCGGGAAAGCAAGGTTACGGTGTAGCTCTGCTGGGGCTGTAAATCCGGCTAAAACCTCCCAAATAGGATGTAGTACATCCTATTTGGGAGGTTTTTTATGCTGTTTTGAAGTGATCTTCCATATTTACTGGAAGTTAACCTTCCTTTTATTGAGTATGAAACGGCTGGCGTTCGATTCATCACAGGTAACGGCGTAGTAACTCGAGTTCATTCAAAAAGCGGAGGTTGGCAAATTTTGTAATATTCATCAAGAAAACGCAACCCTTTTTTGGGGAGAAGGGTTGCGTTTTCTACACTCCGAAAAACTTACTTTTTAAATAATTCCTGAATAACGGCCGGGGGATCAGCCTTGCTTGTTATTTTGTAAAATGAAGATCTGCCCCTGTTATACTCAAAAATATTGATGTAATGGTTATCATAAAGGATTAATCCAAACGCTAACTCCCTGTTGACTTTTATAGTTATCCAGTAGGACTCCGTGTAACTAATGTTTGATAAATTCGTTTTCTTTAACTCAAGATGTGAAAAATAATCTATAGTTCTTCTTCATCTGCAGAGTTATATAATCGACTAATGACTTGTAATGAGCTTATTTCATCAAAATTTATATCTTTCAACACAATCTCGTTAAATGTAGTATTTTTTGAATTGTTATAAAAAATCAATGTACCAGCAACTAATAAAATAAAAATTATTCCAATTGCAATGTATTTATAACGTTTCATAGAACATCACCTCGTCTTCTCCATAAAAACTTTTTCATTTTCAGCATTAGAACTCCAATCATTCTTCAAACTGTAGGATGCTTTATGAACAGGCTCCTGCTGTAAAACAGCAGTTTCAGATTCAAAAACCAGATCAAACAACTTACTTTCTTTTGAATTTATTCTTAATCTATAAGTTTCATTCTCATCAACTTCAAGCCTACTGGATTTCTTTAGGGCTAGGAGTAAAACCAAAATCTCCTTTGATTTAATCAAAAACTTTGAAGGAAGTATTTATCTTCTCTAAAGTCAACGATAATCAAACGATCAGTCGCCTTAAATAAAGAAATTATCGGTGCCCACTCCTCCTGATCGTCAAGCCCGATCATTCAACGCTCCAGCGTAAACTCATCCAACTTGCGGCCGTTCACGGTATACGCGATGTACACCAAGGTGTGCTCGCTTACGGTGATCCCGGCAAACGTCTGCTTGTTGGGTTGGGTGTGTACGGCATGGTAGAACTTATCTTTTTTTAAATCGTTAAATTTGGGACCGGAGGTGTTGGTGACGACATAGACGGTCCCTTTGCCGTCTTGGGCGATTTGTCCATCCCTGATCGGATAGGAGCGGGAATATTCATGGTTGTGCCCCTGCAGCACCAGATCCACGCCAAACTCATCGAACACCGGAATCCAATCCTCGATTTTGTCGTACTGATTTCCACCGTAAGCAGGCCGATGAATCGCCACGATTGTCCAAGGCTTGGTGTTCTTGCGCAAATCCTCTCTGAGCCATTCCGTCTGCCTTTTGATTTTGGACTCCGTATTGAGCACAACGATATGAGCAAATCCATAATCAAAAGAATACGTAGTCCCCGGCGTAGCTCCCTCCGCCCCATTCTCCGGCACAAGAAAATGCGACGTAAACGCCGAAGCGTCCCCGGAAATTTCATCATGATTGCCCGCCACCGGCATCAGCGGCACGCGGGTAAGCCATTGGGCGGCTTGTCCAAACAGCCATTTCCAGCCCTGCGCATCGTCCGGATTCTCTGTCATATCCCCGTTGTGCACGATGAAGCGGGCTTCCGGGAATGCTTGAAACGCTTTGTCCAACGTGCGCGCCCAAGGCCGGAAATCCGCAGCCTTCTCGCCTTGCGAATCCGTGACGTTAATGAAGGTAAACGCCTGAGGTTCCTCAGGTTCTGTCACAAAGCTGACCGGCTCGCTCCAGCCGTCTTCCTGTCCATTTCCCACGCGGTAGACATACGTCGTTCCCGGACGAAGGCCGGCGGCTAACACCTTGTACACTGTCTGCCCTTTGCCCCCGTCCTCCATCACGGACGCCTTCGCTTTGAAGCTGAGCACCTCTGCCTCGTTCCAGGAAGGATCGGGCTCCGCCCCCTCCGCGATCTGCAAAATCCCAGGCTCCCCGGACGCCCCTTCAGTCTGCCAGGTGAACGCCATCGTCGTCCGCGCATCCCCGCCGATCGTCATCACGATCGATTGGGGTTTCGGGACGGCGGATACGCCAGCCTGTTGTTTTTTTTGCCAGCCAAAGACGACGATGCCAAGCAGCAACACAACTACCACTATCCCCAGCCAAACCATCTGACTCCGACCTTTCATATAAAAAAACTCCTTCGTGAATTTCCCTCAAGATAATGCGCGGGGGAGCCCCCTGTCAACTTTCCGACTTACAGGATTTCACATTTGTCAACGCAGTGTTAAAACTTTCAGTTGATTTTCAGTTTGCGTTAAGTGGACAATCAGGGAGCCTTGATAGGATAAATGACATCACACATAAGGTTCCCGAGAAAAGAGGTGCAACTTGAACTTGAACCAGAAACTGAAGTATCGCCACGAGCTGAAATTTATGATCAACCGCCACCAGTATTATATCCTTCGGCAACGGTTACGGGGATTAGCCCGCCATGACGAACATGCGGGACAGGACGGTGAATACCATATTCGCAGCCTGTATTTCGACGACATCGACAACTCCGCCTTGCACGACAAATTGGGGGGCATCCGTGACCGCCGTAAATACCGGATTCGCATTTATAACGGGCGGGACGACCTGATTCAGTTTGAGAAAAAAATCAAAAAAGGCGACTATATCGCCAAGCTCAAAGAACGGTTGACCCGGGAGACGGTGGATGCCATCCTGGCCGGAAATATTGAAGTGCTGAACGTGCCGGAAAAGCCGCTGTTGTATGAGCTTTACCTTGAGATGAAGCAGCGACTCTTGGCGCCGCAGGTGATCGTCGATTATGTCCGCGAACCGTTTGTTTGCCCGAACGGCAATGTGCGGATCACGTTTGATAAGGAGCTGCGGACCGGACTCCATGCCGTCAATTTGTTTGACCCGGATTTACGGCCCGTTTCGGCCAACGATGACAAGCTCATCATTCTCGAGGTCAAATACGACGAGTACATTCCGGAATATCTGCGGGCCGCTCTGCAGTTAGAGGGGCTGAGACAGCAATCGGCATCCAAATACGTCATTTGCCGCAAATATTTGAAGACCAACGCATGGGAGGATTATTGATTGATGAATGCAACAAATACTGCAACGACAACAACGAATTTTAGCGATATCGTGAAAAATTCCATTCTCGACAATTTCACTTCAGACATCAGCATCAGCAAAATCATCATTACGTTAGGCGTTTCGTTCCTGATCGGACTGTTCATTTACATTTTGTACAAACGGGTATTCAGCGGGGTGCTGTACTCGAAGAGCTTTAACGTCTCGCTCATCGGCATGACAATGGTCACTGCGATGGTGATTATCGCCGTCAACTCCAACCTGGTGCTGTCCCTCGGTATGGTTGGTGCCCTGTCGATCGTCCGCTTCCGTACGCCGATCAAGGATCCAACCGATCTGATCTTCCTGTTCTGGGCAGCCGCAGCCGGGATCGTCGCGGGCGCCGGGTTTTATGCGCTGGCCGCCATCGGTTCGGCGGTGATTGGCCTCATCCTGTTCCTGTTCATCAAGAGCAGTTCCTTGGAAACCCCTTATCTGCTGGTTGTGAACTGTGAGAGCGATGAGAGCGAGAAGCTCGTTCATTCGCAAATCGGGCAGCTGGTCAAACGCTACAACGTGAAGCAAAAAACCGTAACCGCAGGCAACATTGAAATGACGCTAGAGGTTCGCTTGCGCGATCAGGAAGGCAATTTTGTGAACCAAATTACCGCGCTGGGCGGCGTCAAAAATGCCGTGTTGATCAGCTATAACGGCGACTACGTGTCTTAACGGAACCCGGAGGTGGAAGAGAATGATGCGCAAAGGGACCCGGCTTTTGCTGTGGACGTGCGTCGGGCTGCTGTTGGTTGGCCTGATTGCTTGCGAGGCCACCATGAATTCCGGGGGATCCTCCGTGACGAACAGTCAGACGGGGGCTGCCGGGGAGCGAACGGTCTCTGCGGAGGAGAAAAAGCTGGATGAAGAGGTGTTCCCCAAGGACCGGGTGGTTGACGTGAAAATCACCATCGACGAGGCGGATTTCCAAGACATGCTGGACAATGCCAGCGCCGAGGAATTCAAAACCGCGTCGGTGGATTACAACGGTCACCATTTTGACAATGTCGGCATCCGTACCAAAGGCAATTTGAGCTTGCGCAGCGTGGTGCAAATGAGCGATTCCGATCGGTACAGCTTTAAGTTGTCTTTTGACGAATATGTGAATCAAACCTTGGAAGGTATTCAAAAAATCAACCTGAACAACAACTACAGTGACGCTACGTACATGCGGGAGTTTCTGACCTATGAGCTATCCGAGCAGATGGGCTTGCCAACGCCAAAGCACTCTTACGTGAACGTCTATATTAACGGCGAGCTCTGGGGGTTCTACCTGGCGGTGGAGCAAATCGGCGACGCCTATCTGGAGCGTAACTTTGGCAATGCCTACGGGGCGTTGTACAAAGGGGAAATGACCGGCAGCGGCAGCGATTTGACTTGGCTGGGCGATGATCTGTCGGCGTATACCGGATTGGTGCTTAAGTCGAAGTCGTCGAACGGCGATATCCTGATCAAGATGCTGGATGAACTGAATAACGGCAGCAACTATGAAAAATACATCAATGTGCCGGACGCGCTGGGCTACATTGCGCTAAACACGCTCACAAACAATATGGACAGCTACATCGGCGCCAATAAGCAGAACTATTATTTGTACGAGGACGACGGCGTCTTCTCCATCCTGCCTTGGGATTACAACATGGCCTTTGGCGGTATGGGCCGGGGCGGCGGCGGATTCGGCCGCGGCGCGAACGGCGGCGCTGGCGGCGGAGCGGATGGCGCTGGCGGTGCAGCCGGTGCGACCGGGGCGGCCGGTGGCGGTGCGCAAGACGGTGCAACCGGTGGCGGTGACGCTGGTGCTGCCCGCGGGCAGCCGCAAGCTGGCGCTGGCGCGGACGCTCAAGGCGGTGCGGCGGCTCCAGGTGGAGCGGCTCCAGGCGGCGGTGGTTCGGGTCGGAGCAATCTGCTGATCGACGAACCAACGCAAGGCGCCGTAGCAGATCGGCCGCTGGTGGCCAAGCTGCTGGCAGTAGATGAATACAAGGTCCAGTACCATGATATCCTTCAGTCAGCGATCGACAACTTCCTGGAGAATGACAAATTCTCCGCCCGCGTCACGGAGTTGTCGGAAATGATCTCGTCTTATGTAAAAGCCGATCCAACGGCCTTTTACACCTATGAAGAATACGAGCAAGCTGTGCCCCAACTGATCAGTACCAATGCTAGTCAGATCGAGAATATCCAGCAGCAGCTCGACGGTACCATCGCCTCGTCCGGCGATGGATCGGGCAGCGGCGGCGGCTTTGGCGGCATGGGCGGCGGCTTCGGCGGCGGGCGTACGGGCCGCACTGCAGCGCAAGGCCAGAGCGAGACCCAAGCCGGCGCAGTCGCGGAGCCAAGCACGCCGACCAACGGCGCAGCGGGCAGCGCGCAGGGCGGCGATGGCGCTCCCGCCGGCCAAGGCGGGCAACCGCCGCAAGCCGGCGGTAACGGCGCCATGGGCGACCCGGCGCAAGCGACGCAAGCGGGCGCGCCAGCCGCCGCGGCGGACGGCGCCGCCAGCGGCGACGCCCAGGCGCAGCTGCCGCAGGGCGCACCGGGTGCGCCTGGCGCCGAAGGCGAGGCCGGCAGCCCGCCGGCCCTTCCGGATGGCATGCAGCCTCCGGAAGGGTTCCCGGGCGACGCCGGTGAGCTTGGCGATGCCGCCGGCGGCGCGGGCGAAGCTCGCCCTGCGGGCGGCTTCCGCGGCGGCGATTTCCCGGGCGGCGGCCGCGGCTTCGGGCCAAACGGCCAACAAGCTAGCAGCAGCGAAGCGCTGATCACCGGCATCTCCTTGCTGGTGCTCCTAGCCGCTGCAGGCTTCGTCGCTTTCTTCCGCCGGAAACGGCTATAGAAAACTGCAAAAGTACATCTTTTTTCGAGCCAAATGGCTATTTTGAGCAAATGCCTGCAAAAGTGCAGTTATTTTTCTCGAAAATCCGCAATTTCGCTTTAAACGAACAAAAAGCCTGCACTTTTGCAGGTTTTTTGCTATTTTACGATAAAAGTTACTCAAAAACTGTATTTTTGCAGGAATCGGGACAACCGAGCAAGGCAGGACATCATGCTACTGCCCCCCCCATACAACCTACACCCCTGCCTCCCTATACTCCGTTGGCGTCATGCCGGTTACTTTTTTAAAGACCTGGGTGAAGTAACGCGGGTCTTGATAACCTACCATCGGGGCGACTTGGTACACTTTGACTTGGCTGTTCTTCAGAATATACTTGGCCTTTTCGATACGGCATTCCGTCAAATACTCGAGGAACGTGTAGCCGGTCACCTGCTTAAACAGCAAGCAAAAATGGCTGATGCTCAAATCGGCGCGCTCTGCGACTTCCTCCATGCTGAGGTCCTTATGATAGTTGCTTAAAATGTACTCCTGCGTCTTGGCGATCACATTCTGCACGTTGTCCTTGATCTGGCTCTCGCGGCTTTCGCTGATCCACCGGCCAAAGTTCGCTTTCAGCAGCCCGATCATTTCACTCAATGTTCCGAGGGACTGCAGCTCCTGCAGCAAGCCTTCCAGCGACCACTCTGACAGCAGGTGCATCTGCTCGTATTGCCGGAACATGACCACTGTCAGTTCCACGATCATCCGCTCGGCGGCTTCCTTCGAGAAGGCCTGCTCTTCGAGATATTGCTTCGTTTCATCCAATGCGGACAATAGCCGCTCCCGGTTCAGCGTCCGAATGCTGTCCAGGAGCACCGCTTCCAGGTGCTTCGGATATTTGGCCTCCCGATCGGCCCCGGGCTCCCGGCTCGGTTGATCGATGAACACGCCCGCCCGGTCGCTGTAAAACCGCTGATACAACGCCCTTGTGGCGCTTTGGTACGCCTCGCTCAACCGCTCCAGCCCCGCCGCCGTTTGGCTGAACCCGATGGAGCAGGACAGCTTGGTATAGAGCTGAATCTGGCGGATGGCATCGCTGCCCAGCTCCTCCTTCTGGCTGGAGAGCGTACTCGGGAACAGCAACACCCATTCCCCGGCGTGAAAAGGGAACATCGTCAGCGCCCCATGCGCCACCGACCATTCCCCCAAAATGTTGCGCACCGCAAATAACCACAGCCGCCGCTCCTCCGGCGACCACTGCTCGTTCAGCTTGACGAAATGATCCAGTTGGATCACCGCCATAAAATAGTCCTGCATCAGCTCGCTGTTCTCCAGCCAGCGCATATGCTGCAGATGACTTTGGCTCTGGTTGCCTTCGATAAATTCGGCAAACATCCGCTCCCTCGCCAGCATCGACAACACCTGCACCGAGTGCAGCAGCTTATCGTTCTCCGCCCGCTTCTCCAACGTTCTCTTCGCCCGCCGGATCATCTCGATCAGCTCGTCATGGTCGATCGGTTTCAGCAGATAATCAAACGCTCCTTCCCGCAACGCCTCGCGGGCATATTCAAACTCCCCGTAGCCGCTGACGAAAATAAACAGCCGATTGGCATTCTCCGCCAACACTTCCTTCATCAACGTGATTCCGTCCATCCCCGGCATGCGAATGTCGCTGATGACCATATGCGGGGACAGCTCGCGGATGAGCTCCAGCGCTGCTTCGCCTCCCCGCGCTTCTCCGACGATTTCCAGGCCCAGTTCCTCCCAGGGCACGGCGACTCGCAAACTTCGCAAAATCACCGGTTCATCGTCCACCAAAATGACCCGATATTTCTCACCTTGTGCTACCATCCTGCACCTCCAGCCGTCTCCGCCGGCAACGAGCTTCTGCGAAGCTGCCAATATTGCGCCGACGTTTGTTGAATCTGTTCCAACGCCTCCTCGGGCTTCGTCCGCTTGCTGATCATTTCCTCCAGTACCTTGAGGAACGTTTTATTTACCTCGGGAGGAAGCACGTTATCGTAAGGGACAAAGCTTTGGCTGCTTTGTTCCATCATTTCAACTACTTGAGCAAACACCGGTCCCGTTTTTTCTGAGTCATACGTAATCTTCATCGAAGGAATACGCAAAGCCTCATAAACGATACGCCGTTGCACCTCTTCGGAATAAAGAGCCTTCAGCAGCTCCTGCGCCGCTTCCCACTTGGCCTCCTCCAGATTGGAGGATAATCCGATTCCGATGGTATACCCTCCGGCGATCGAGCGGCTGCCCCCCTCCGTCAGCGACGGGAACGGGATCACGCCGACCTGATTCTGAAAGCCTGCCGGCGCCTTCTCGTTGTGGAACAGGTTGATGTCCCAGCTCCCGTTCAGGTACATCGCCGCCTCACCGCTGGTGAACCGTTCGATGGCTTCCTCCGTTGACAGGTCGTTGGCCGGCTCGTAGAAGGCGTTCTCATCGATCCAACTTTTCAATTGCTTAAAAGCTTTCCAGTAATAGGGGTTCTGAAAGCTTAACGACTCGTCGCCTTGCACCAGCTCATTGATCAGCCCCGGCCCGGCATACCGGTCCATCAAATAATGGGCGAAGATAGCCGCCGGCCAGCGTTCCTCGTTACCCAGCGCAAACGGCGTGATCCCGTGAACGGTCAACACGTCTATAACCTTGTTCAAATCCTCCAGCGTCTCCGGAGGCTCCAAGCCCAAGTCATTAAAGATTTCCTTATTATAAAACAGCGGCTCCGCATTCCCTTCAATCGGCAACCCGTAAATATGATTGTCGAAGGTCCATAAATGCAAATCCTGAAACTGTTGCTTAAGCCCATTTTCCTCTACGAAATCCGTTAAGTCCATCAGCCGGTTGGAGCGGACGTAAGGCTCGATTTCAGCTCCCCCAAACAACACAAACATGTCGGGCGGCGTCCCGGTAACCATTTCGCTCTTCAGCTTCTGCTCGCGGTGGACGGTCTGGTCCATTCCCTCGAAGTTCACCTTGACGTTGGGATGCGTCTCTTGGAACTTGGCCACAACGTCCTCGACGATGTTCAGCATCTGCCGGTCATGCTCCTTAATCCAAAAGTGGCGGAAGGTTAAAGTGACCTTCTCGGTCTGCTTCTCCTCGATTGGCTCGTGACCGGCGCCCGCGATGATCAACACGGAGATTGCCAGCACTACGGCGTAGACGGCGATCCAGCCCCAGTTCAAAAACCATTTTTTCATGTCAACCGCCTCCTTCCTCCGTCGTTATCGTTTCGCCGCTGCCGAATCGTGGAGAAGCTTCGGAATGCGGATGCGGATGGTCGAGCCATGTCCGGGAGATGAACAGATCAGGATGCCGTAGCGGCTGCCAAACCGGATGCGCAACCGCTCATGCACATTTCGAAGTCCAACCCCGGTTCCCCGGTAGTTTTTATTGCCTTCGTCCTTGCTCCACAAATTCATCAGCCGATCCAAGCTGAAGCCCGGCCCATTATCCGTCACATACATCATAATATCCCGGTCATCTTCCTTCGCTGTAATCGAGATCAGCCCTTTTTCCTTCATCGGCTCGATCGCATGGTACAGCGCGTTTTCCACGATTGGCTGGACGATCAGCTTCTGGGTCAAATAGTGTTTCAGCGACTCGGGGATTTCGATCTGATAGTCGAACTGCTCCTCAAAGCGGAACTTCTGAATATCCAGATAATGCCGCACATGCTCCATTTCCATGGCCAGCGTAATAAGTTGTTGGTTTTCGCTAATGCTGATGCGCAGCAGCTTGCCGAGCGAGACCACCATTTTGCTGATCTCCTTGTTCCCCTGCAAAACCGCCAGCGAATTGATCGATTCCAGCGAGTTATAAATAAAATGAGGATTGATCTGAGCAACCAGCGCCTGAAGCTCGAACTCCTTCTTCCTTGCCTGCTCGGTCTCTACCTGTTCAATCAGCTCAGAGATTTGCGTGCTCATCCGATTAAAGCCATCGACGAGCAAATCCGTTTCGTCTTCGCTGCGCACGGAAGAGGTAATCGGCACAAATATCCCCTGCTGCACCCGCTTCATCCCGTTAACCGCACCGATGATGCTGCGCACCAATCGACGGACGAAAAACCGGTCGAACAGAAAGGCCGAAATCAGCGACACCAGCACCAACACAATCGCGATGTTGCGGATCGAGTTCGATTCCGAAGCGATCAGCTTACTGGGCGTAATGGCCACAAGATACCAATCCTTGTTATGTGAAGGCAAGTAGGTGATCAGCGAGGGTTCGCCTTGATATTTGGTGGTATAATACCCTTTCCCTTCCGGCTCCTCCTGGGTCAGGAAAGGAAATTCCGTGCGCTCTCCGATATACGAGCCGGACTTGTCGAACACGATATTCCCCTGCTTGTTCACGAGCAAGATATCGCCCTGCTTTAACGTCACAGCATCCCAAAACACTTGATCCAAAATATCTGGCTTCACGTAAATCACTAACGCGCCGATATCCTCCAGAGAGTAGTAATCCTTAATTAATCGGGCTTGAATCAGCACCGGCTTCCCGGAGGCGGCCGAACCGTTCTCCCCCGGCCCTACCCAAACCGGGCGGCCTTCGGCGGTTTCCATCGCCCCATACCAGCTTTGCTGCTTCAATTCCTGAAGGGACATCGCCTCATTAAACTGGTACTGCAGTTTGTCCTTGGAATACAGGCCAAACGATGTAATCATCGGGTGGTTGATCAGGTTGTTGATGTCCTGCTTTTGCTCATAGGTCACCGCAAAGTTCGGCTGCTTCACCAACTGCTGGATTAATGGCTGCGCGATCGCCGAGTTCGAGACGGTCGTCACCTCGTTTAACGCAAACTTCAGCTTGCGGTCGGTTTCAAGCAAGGAGACCCAATAGAAGGTATTCGATTTATTCTCCATGGCCCGCGAGAAGCTGTAATACGAGATGGAGCCCATCAGAATGACGGGAATAAAGACGAGAAGAATAATAGCCAGCAAGATTTTTCGACGAAGCTTCATTTCGTTCCTCCTATGTTTCTCCTACTCTATTATTCTTCATACCCCAGCAGAACACCTTTCGACAAAGCGAAATTCGCAAGAGGGCAAGCCCCTTGCGAATCTGTTTTAACGTATCCTTTCATGACCTATGTTCAACCATCGTTTCTAGCAGCTGCGATGGCTTTCTCCCATTCCTTTTGCGGATTCGCTTTGTTCTCAAGCACGTTCTGGAGCGCATTCTTGAGCTTCAAATCAACTTGCTCAAACCGCGGACCACGGTAGAACGGTTTGACGCGTTGCGCCGATCGGGCGTAAGCCTCCGAGATCACCTGTCCTCCAAAAAACTCATCTTCTTCGGCCAGGAAAGCCGGCTCGTTATAGACAGACGGAATTGATGGCATCTGCCCGTTGGCTTGAAACGACTTCAACTGTTGCTCCTTGTTGGTTAACCAGGTAATAAACTCGTAAGCTTCCTTCGGATGCTTCCCTTCCATCGGCAACGTCAGGAACGAGCCTCCCCAGCTGCCGGAGCCTTCAGGAATTTGCGCAATCCGCCACTTGCCGGCTGTCGCCTTGGCGCTGCGGATCTTGTCCTCCATCCAGGTTGGGCCGAGAATGACGCCTGCATTCCCCTCGCGAATCGCTTGTTCCCATTCGGGAGAACCAAGTGCCCAGCTGCCAATCCATCCTTCTTGAATGCCTGTTACCGTAAAATCGTACGCCTTCTTCACCTGCGGATTCGTGTCCGCGATATAGGAGCCGTCAACCTTATTAAAGTAAATCACGTCCGTCGATTGGTCGCGCAGGCCGTTATACACTAATTCTGCCGAATCGGCAAACGGGATTCCGGTTTCCTTCGTAAACTGCTTTGCCACCGCGGCAAATTTATCCCATTTGTTGATCGCGGCGCTAAATTCCTCGGGATCGGTTGGAAGTCCGGCTTGTTCCATTAAATCCGCGCGATAGTAAACCACCGTCGGACGGACCTCGGCCGGCAAGCCCATTTGAAAGGAACCGTCAGCCGTAGTCGCTTGCTTCCACGCCCAATAGAGGTAGTTCTGTTCGATGCTCTTCGCGCCAAAATCATATAGGTTATAAAACCGATCTGGTTGATCCATCAACCGCTGCATGGACTCCTGATTTAACATCAAAATATCCGGGGTTTCTGTCCCAGCGGACAAGGCTGCCTCTAAGCGGTCATCTTGTTCGATTGAATCTGTTGCCTTGCTGAATCGGATGTGAATATTAGAATGCTCCGCCATATATTCCTGGGCCAGCGCTTCGTAATGGGCATCTTCCAGCGCCCAGAACGTCAGCTCAATCGGGGAACCTAGACTGCCATTGGTCAGGCCCGAAGCGATGCTCTCCTCATCATTCGCCGCATTGATCACGCTGTATGCGCCTAGCAAAGAAATCATCATGGCGGCAACCGGCAGAACAGCCAACCATTTTCCTCTCTTCATTGCGGTTGATTCCTTTCCTGCATCCGAATTTATACCTTTAGTCTAGCGAAATCAACGCGGATTTTTGAGGAGGCAATTTTGCGATTTCAGGTTGGAATTTTTCCGATCCCAGGCAACAAAAAGCCGATTCTCCACTTCAATCCGTGAAGAATCGGACGCTCTTTTCCATATTTATAGTAAACCTGCAACTTGCCCGCGTTCGCCAAGATGAATCCGCTCCGCAGCCGGATGCTTTGGCAGCCCGGGCATGGTGACGATTTTACCGGTATGAACGACAACAAAGCCGGCACCTGCGGATAAGGTAACGTCCTTGACTTGTACGGTAAATCCTTCAGGGGCGCCTAACAGATTCGCCTGATCGGAGAACGAATACGGCGTCTTCGCCATGCAGACCGGCAGCCGGCCGAAGCCCTGCCGCTCCAGCTCCTCGATTTGGGCGGCCGCTTTGGCGCTTAGCTTGATGCCCTCGCCGCGGTAAATTTCCCTAACCACCGTCTCGATTTTGGCCTTGAGGTCCAGATCATCGGGATAAAGCGGAGTATATTGCGCGGTCTCCTGCTCCAACATGCCCAGCAGAGCCAACGCCATCTCCCTGCCGCCTTCACTGCCTTTCGCCCAAACGTCCGACAGCTCTGCCTTAACGCCCAACCGGGCGCATTCCTCTTTCACAAGCGCAATCTCATCTTCCGTATCACTGGTAAAATGATTAATCGCGACCATCACCGGCACCCCAAATTTGCGAAGGTTCTCCAGATGCCGCTTCATGTTGGGCAATCCGGCTCGCAGCGCTTCCATATTGGGCTGGTCCAGCTCGGTCTTAGACGCTCCGCCGTTGTATTTCAACGCCTTCACCGTGACGACCAATACAGCTGCATCCGGCTTCAAACCTGCCTGCCGGCATTTGATGTCGAAGAACTTCTCCGCGCCCAAGTCAGCTCCAAAGCCCGCTTCTGTCACAACGATATCCGCCAGCTTCAAAGCGGTCTTCGTACCGATTACGCTGCTGCAACCGTGGGCGATATTGGCAAACGGTCCGCCGTGCACGATTGCCGGCGTTCCCTCCGCCGTCTGCACCAGATTGGGCTTGATCGCATCCTTCAGCAGGACGGTCATCGCATCCACGGCGCCAATCTGCGCTGCGGTGATCGGCTCGCCTGCCATGTTCCGGGCCACGACCATCCGGCTCAAGCGGTCCTTGAGATCCTGCGCATCCTCACTGAGGCATAACACCGCCATGACCTCGGAGGCCGTTGTGATCATAAATCCGGATTCGTGCACGCTCCCGTTTCCTTCGCCTAGTCCTACGACGATTTGCCGCAGGCTGCGGTCATTCATGTCCATGGCCCGTTTCCACAAGATCCGGTCCGTGTCGATCTGCAGGGCATTCCCTTGAAAAATATGATTATCCAACATCGCCGCCAGCAAATTATGCGCGGATGTAATGGCATGCAGGTCTCCGGTAAAATGCAGGTTGATATCCTCTGAAGGGAGCAGCTGCGCTTTATTGCTGCCGGTTGCACCGCCTTTCATGCCAAAGCAAGGTCCAAGCGACGGCTCCCGCAGCGCCGCAATGGTTGTCCGCCCGATGGCATTCAGCGATTGGGCTAGTCCAATCGTCGTTAACGTTTTTCCTTCTCCAGCCGGCGTCGGATTCATCGCGGTCACCAGCACTAATTTTCCATCCGGCCGGTTGCGAAACTCTTCTCGGATGCTAGCATCTATTTTCCCCTTATACCGTCCATACAATTCGATATGTTGTTCGGCAATTCCACACGATGCGGCTACTTCCAATATCGGCTTCATTCCACTCCGCTACCTCCATCTATCTCGTTCTTTTTTTATCCCGAAAATCTTATAGAAAGAATTCATCCTTATTGTACATGAAATAGATGGAAATATGCGTGATGGATTTCGTCCTGAATCCCGATTGCAGCACTACTTCGGAAAAACATCAAGGGCCTTCGGCGTAAGCTGCAGGCCCCTGTTCGATTTATAAGATCCATTGTACCCACAAAGGCAAGAGGACCAGTGTTAAGATCAGCGTAGGCGGGATGACGATCATCGTCACTTTCAAGTAATCATCCCATGTAATTTTGACGTGATGTTTTCTAAGAAGATGGAACCAGATCAACGAAGCTAACGTCCCGATCGGCAATAACAATGCACCGATATCACTGCCAATGACACTAGCCAGATAAGAGATCTTTAGCGTCAGAGGGTCCAGCTGCATTTCGGTGAGCGTCATCGTTCCGATCATTAAAGCAGGGTGATTATTGAAAAATATGGAGAGTAACGTCATAACTCCTCCCATGAGCAAGCTGGCGTTCAGCATGCCGTCGTGGATCAGAGGATTTACAAGCGAAATGAGAAAATTCGTTAATCCGATGTTGTGTAACCCAAAAATGATAACATACATGCTGAAAGCGAAAACCAAAATATGCCACGGAACCTTGCGAAGCATATCTGATGGCGGAATCTTCAAACGGTACCATCTCCACCCTAGCAATACACAAGAGGCAAGTACAGCAGCCAGCTCTACGGGAATCCCGTAGTAAGAGGCAACAAATAAACTGATGCGTACGATGAGCACGAATAGCAATATTTTTTGCATAAATTTCGTATCTTGTTTCAAGGGCTCGCGATACGGCGCAGCCTGCTCCAACCCATCATCGGATTCAAGGCTTAATCGCGGTGCTTTTAACGGATGTGCCCTCAATCTGGGCGGCAGCTCTTTCGGCAATTGACGATAGAATACGAGAAATAGTAAACCTACCAGCACAATCAACCCTAAAATTGCAGGGACAAACATCATCATCGTGTGCGTATATAAGTTCATCCCAACCATATTAAGTGCAATCAAGTTCACGATGTTGCTGACTCCGATCGGGGCGCTGGAGGCTGTTGCCACTAAAGCTCCGGATAAGAGATAAGGGATCTTCTGATGGTTTTTCAACTTAAATTCTCTTAGCAATAGCAGTAATATCGGTGTCGTAATGAGAATGCTGCCATCATTATTAAAGAACAGCGTCATTAAAAAACACATCAGGTTCACGTACCAAAACAAGCGGATCCCGGAGCCCCTGGATCGGTAAGCAAGTCCCTCGGCTGCCCAATGAAAAAAACCGAAGCTTTCCAAGACAAGCGCCATAATAATCGTCGCCATAATCGTGATCGCCGCTCCGCTCACGGTCTCTCCGATATGAAGCAGATCGGAAAAGTTCACTGTCCCGCTGAGTAAGACGATGACAGCCCCGATCGTGGAGGGGAAAGCTTCATTGAGTCCCCTTGGGCGCCACAAGATTAGGATGGTGGTTAGAACAAATGCGAGAATCGTTAAGCTTGCAGCTGTAAGCTCTATCAAGTGACCACCTCCATTCTCCAATTGTTTCTGCTCTAGCCGGCCGATTATTTACCGCTGACACGACCAAGGTATTCGTACTCAGCCTGCTGAACTTCAACAACAGGAGCATGGGCAATCGTTTCTTCCTTGACCGAAGGTTTTAACAACGTATAGAGTCCCAACCCCGAAAGTACAATCAATACAAGGACAACCATTTTCTACTCCCCCCTTAAGGCAAATGGACAGACTTAATATGCTGAATATTCCATATCACCGATTCCCCGTCAGCTAAAACAAGGTAAAGCAAACCTCGATCAACGGATTGAACGATCCCGAATTTATCCGGCGCTTCCCCATGATCGAGAACCGCCAAACTCCCTTCCATCTTTTTAAGTTGCTGCTCAAACGTTCGGGCCAATGTCAGACCGGTGGGCTTGACGCCCAGTCTTTCATTTTCTAAAGAAAAGGGAGGTTTGTTGGCCGGATAAGGCATAATTAACTTCACGTGGTCCAATGGGACATACACGGTATGAAAAACCGTAGAATAGAATACAAGGTAATCGTTCATGACGCTGGTCAGATAACCGCTAAGCGTATGAACGCCCGTCATATAAACTTCCATAAAGACGCCTCGGGCGTTAAACAACGTTTTCCGGAAGGAAATCGACTCTCCCGCTGCCCATTCCAGCGGGTTCTCATACAAGGTTCCCTCATGTTCTTTCTCAGGAAATGGAATAACCCGGAAGTGATGAATGTGCTTCGTTGGAATGTAGTAATAGCGCTCCTGTCTGAAGATGACGACAATATCATCCCCTGCATCAACTAAGAACCCTGTGTCTAATTGGGGTCTGCCGCTAATGGTGAGTTCGATATGTTGTCCGATATAAGAAGTTAGCATAGGCATCGTATACCTCCTTTATCATGAGCATCGTTGGTGAGGGTGATAGGAAAGACATTTGTCGGCTCGGCTTAACTAGGATAAATAGCGGGTATTTTCCCTAAATCTTAAAGAGGGCGGCGCCCCAGGCACCGCCTCAACGACTGCAGGCTTTCGTTCCATTCTTAAAGAAAGGGATCCCATTTTTTCTTAGAGGATACCTTGGAGGATCCTCCTTGCCGTTTTTTGCTCGACTTTTTCACATTGCTGCTCGTCTTTCTGGTCCCCCACCGGTAGCCGCCAGTAGCTCCACCCATACGTCCCCAAGTGGATGAGCCGCCAGTTCTACCGCGGGTTCTGCCGCCAGTAGCTGCTCCACCCGTTCTACCTTGCGTGCGGGTTCTGCCACCGGTTGCAGAATCTCCTCCTCTGCCATGCGTATGGTTTCCACCATGAGAATGGTCTCCATGTGTGTGGTTTCCGCCATGATTATGGTCTCCATGCGTGTGATCTCTGCCTTGGGTGCGGTCTCTTCCCTGGGTTCTTCCCTGGGTGCGGTTTCTGCCGCCCGTCCCCGCACCGCCGGTTCTGCCGCGACCTCCACCGCCACTTGTTCTGCCGCCTGTAGCTCCAGAGACGGTGGCGCTTTTACTGCCTGAGGTTTTACCGTCGGTTCTGCCGCTTGTTCTGCCGCCGGTTCTCCCTCCCGTTCTGTTGTTGTTGGATCTGCCATTGTTGTTTCGGTTATTTCCGTTTCTATTGTTGTTATTATTGTTGCTGCTGGAGCGGCTGCGCACGGTCACACTTTTGATATGATAGCTTTGAATCTGCACGAGTTCATTATTGACAATGAGAGTCAAACTATCGTTGCCATAATCCGAGATGATCCCTTCGATCTTCTCAGGGCCTCCGCGGTTAATTTGCACTTTTTGGTGTTTCAGGGCACGAAGAACGCCATCGAAATTGTACGAACGAATAATGGATTGGCCTGTTCTCCCCATCGTTCCTTTGGTTTTCCCTTTTGTGCCCAAGTTTTGACTAAAGCTCTTCACATGAGCGTTTTTGATATAGACAGTGCCGTCTTTGGCCAGAATGACAAGGTAATCCGATCCGTAACCTACCAAAGTTCCTTCAACCGAATCCGGGCCACCCCGATTGATTCGGACGGTGCTCCCTTGTAAATTGCTATAGCCGTTTCCTGTTTGACTGAAGGCCATAACCCATTTCCCCTTCCATAAATTGCTTAACATTCACAAACCGTATAACGAATTTGCTCGAGAGGGATTCTTACACTCTCCTCATTCACTTCCATCACAACTTCATCGGCAGTTATACGGGTAAGCAACCCTTTCTCGACTTGCGGCCCGCCAAAATCTAGCAGGATCTGATGGTCCAGGAGGCTTGAGAGAAGTTCATTAAATCGAGGGGCCATGATCACTTCAACCTCTTGGCTGTAGTTCGTCGGCACTCTCTTCCATCTCGTTTCGGACAAGCTGTCAATAAAAGCCGAACGGTAGTAGAGTACGCGACGATCCTTCGTTTGTACGGCCACATAATCATTCTGGATGCTTACTAATCTGCCGATTATGAAACCCGGTTGACCACGATTTATACAAACTTCCTTACCTATGAGATGCATTAATTGACTCAGCGATTGGTAGCAGGCCACGTTCCTCCCCTCCTTTCATTTGCCCCCTAGCGGGAATTGTAGTACATCATATGTCGATAACTAACCTTTGTCCTAGTCTGATATCTATCATCTATAAGTTTCCACTTCTGTAACTAAAGTAGAATTGCCTACAAGAATCAAAGAATTAACATCCTTGTTGCCATAGGTAAAAGCGGACCATCCGACAACCGCCTGCATATTCTGGATATTAAAGTGAAATGCGGCAGGCTTCCGCAAGAAAGGTGATCAGGTTGAGGTTCCCCGTTCGTTCGCTTCAAATCGGCCGGTCAGACCAAGCAAAGCTAGAAAAAAGCGTATGGGATGACCAATACGCCAACGCTTTACTCATGACGGATAACATCAAAGAAAACGTCAAAATCCGTTACCGGGGCGGACACACCCGTTATTACGACAAAAAATCATACGAACTTCGCATAGGTCACAGGAGCATCCATTACAACGTGGAGTGGGATGATCCTACCATGATGAGAAACGCGCTATCTTTTTGGTTTTTTGAAAAAATTGGAGTTCCGAGTCCAAGAACGAGACATGTTTACCTTGTTGTAAATGGAGTGAATCAGGGGCTGTATCTTGAGATTGAAGGGGTAGATCGGTCGTTTTTTACCAAAAGGAAAGTGAAAACGAGTTCGTTGTTATATGCCATCAATAACAATGCCAACTTTCGTCTGATTGGGGAGGGGGGAAAACGCAAGCGCAACCTTGCTTCCGGCTACGAGCTGGTGATTGGCACCTCTCAGGAGATGGCACGAATCTCGCGGTTTGTGGAACGGCTCAATACGCTCAAGGGGAAACGCCTTCTGGCCTATTTGAAGAAGCATTTAGATGTTCCGGAGTATTTACGTTGGTTAGGCGGGGCGGTGTGCACCGGGAACTTTGACGGCTTTACTCAAAACTATGCGATCTTCCGCAAAAAGGGCAGCTTGAAATATCAAATGAGCCCTTGGGATTACGAGGGAACCTGGGGGAGAAACAGTTACGGGAAGCTCAGCAACATCGACAACGTCCGGATCAAAGGGTATAACGGGCTGACCCAAAAGCTGCTCTCCTTCCCCTCAGTCCGGAGGCAGTATCGCAATACGCTGAAGGAGATTCTAGAGCGTCATTTTACGGTGAACCAGCTGGCTCCAACCATTAACTCACTTCACTCCTCGTTGATGCCAGCGCTTATGGCGGATTCCACGCGTAAATACTCCACCGATATCCTCCTGTCGGACCGTCAGGTCATTCTGGATTATATCGCGAAACGCCGTGAATATTTGCTCCGCGAGCTTGAGAAGTAGTGATGGGATGAGGTAGGTACGGTGGGTAGGCTGAGATGGCGCGCTTTTCGGTATTTGCACGCGTGCCCCTACACGCCGCTCTACGCGATTGCACGATTCCTGCAAAAATACAGTTATTTTGCGGGGGAGTGGCCGTTTTGCCTGGAATGCCTGCAAAAGTGCAGGCTTTTTGC
>NZ_JAYERP010000003.1 GCF_034718895.1 Paenibacillus phoenicis
GCGATATCAGGATGCCAATGCCCCGAAGTTTATACTTTCTGATATCTTAAAAAAACGACCCCAATTGGAGTCGTTAGGTTGCAATTTAGCCTTTGCTTAAGCTCCGGTGTTCGCTTTAACCAGCACCTCGGCGTATTTCGCCTCATCTTTCTCGCGGGACAGGAAGGTGCCGACAAACGCAGCAAGAAAGCCAAGCGGGATGGAAATAATTCCCGGGTTCGTCATCGGGAAAAGAGCCGTTCCGGTCAGAATCGCCTTGCCCGGCTCCGGATCCCAGACGTTTGGACTTAGCGCCACAAGGATAATCGTGCTGAACAAACCAAACAGCATGCCGGATATCGCCCCCGTGCGGTTAAATCTTCGCCAGAACACGGTGAACAGGATAATCGGCAGATTAGCGCTTGCCGCAACGGCAAAAGCCAGCGAGACGAGGAAAGCCACGTTCATTTTCTGAGCAAAAAGAGCCAGCAGAATCGAGATGATCGATACGCCAATCGAGGCCCAGCGAGCCATCCGCAGCTGCTCGCCTTCGGACGCTTTGCCGCGGCGGACGATCTGTCCGTAGAAGTCGTGTGCAAAAGCCGAAGCTGCGGACAGAACAAGGCCGGTGACCACAGCCAGGATCGTCGCAAACGCGACCGCCGAGATAAAAGCGAACAGGAAGTCGCCGCCAAGCGCCCTAGCCAGCAGCGGAGCGGCCATATTGCCGGCTTTGTCGACGGCGGTGATCTCCTCGGTGCCAACGAACGCAGCGGCCCCGAAGCCAAGGAAGATCGTCATCACGTAGAAGATCCCAATGATCCAAGTCGCGTAAACCACGGAGCTGCGAGCCGTACGGGCGTCCTTCACCGTAAAGAACCGGATCAAAATATGCGGCAGCCCCGCCGTCCCCAGCACCAATGCCAGGTTAAGCGATATCGTCTCCAGCGGCACGTTATATTTGTTGCCCGGATTTAAGTACTTTTCCATGAGTGGCGTTGCGGTCTTCATCTGCTCAAACATGCCGGTCAGGCTAAAATCAAACTTGGCGAAGACCATCAGCGAGATCACGAAGGTGCCGCCCATCAGCAAAATCGCTTTGGTGATCTGCACCCAGCTTGTGGCATGCATCCCGCCAAACACAACGTAGATGGTCATAAGCACCCCAACGATCAGCACCGAAGTGACGTAATCGAGTCCCAGCAGGAGCTTGATCAGCGCCCCGGCTCCAACAAGCTGCGCAATCATATAGAAGATCGAGATCACAATCGTATTCAGCGCCGCAAAGCCGCGGACTTCCTTGTTCGCAAAGCGGGACGCAATCATGTCAGCAACGGTATACTTGCCCAGATTCCGCAGCGGTTCCGCAACCAGGTACAACACGACAAGATAAGCAACGAGAAACCCGATGCTGTAAAAGAATCCGTCGAACCCAACCAAGGCGATCGACCCGGCAATACCGAGAAATGACGCGGCCGACATATAGTCACCGGCGATGGCGGTTCCATTTTGCCAGCCCTTCAGCCCGCCGCCTGCGGTGTAGAATTCACTGGTGTTGTTCGTTTTTTTCGCGGCAAAATAGGTAATGACCAACGTCAACAGCACAATCGCGCAAAATAAAGTAAATGCCATGATCGTTACGCCCCCATTTCCCGCCGAATTTCATCCGCCAACCGGTCGAACCTTCGCGCAACACGCGAGTACAGGATGCACAGCGCCCACGTCATGATAAACTGAGCGAACGCGAACAGCCATGCCCAGGAAATCGGGCCAATCGCCGGCTGATTCAATACCTCCGAATACGAGGTCATGATCGGGAGCGCGAAGTAAAACAGCAGGAAAAAGACAGTCGACGGAATAATGAACCGTTTCTTGCGGGAGATCAGCGTCTTGAACTTGGCGGAATGCCACACCTCGGTATAGCTCTTCCCTTTCGCCGCTTTTGCGGCCTTCGCACCTTTTGCAACTTTCGCAGCCATCCTTCACCCTCCAAATCTCTAAATTTGTAAGTCACCCAATATATGTAAGCGATTCAAATTCATTTTATGCAAGGTTAGGCTTGCGAAATGTTTAATTTTTAACTTTTTGGTAGATTCATATGCGGATAAAAAAAGACACCCGAAATCCGCTCAGGTGCCTTTGTGGGCTCTTTTTTCTTAACGGGATCAGAACCAGCGCCCCAACGATGATGCCCATCCCCAAAATGGCTGCGGTCCAATACAATCCGCCAACTCCAGTCTGAGCGGCCATCTTCGTGATCTCGGCCACGCTGTCGGCCAATACCTGCGCCTAATCCGGCTGCGAGCGCCAGCGGCGTAAAATCGCTCAAAACTGTGATGAGCGCTTTGCCATTGCCATCCCTCCATCATTCATATCTACTTCCAGGTCCCCGGGTTAGAAATTTTTGAGCGCATTTTCGGCAATTCGTCTTAGCAGGCTCGACACGAGCTTCACTTCCTCCTCAGCAAACCCTTCAAGCAGTTTGGTTTCTGTTTGATGTATATGTTCAAAGATCTGATCCACCAATAGTTTCGCCTTTTCCGTCAGCAAAATAATCCGCGCTCGCGAATCCTCCGGATCTTCAGATCGTACGATAAATTGTTTCTGTTCCAGCCGTTTAATCAATCCGCTCACCGTTGGGTTTGTTAAATTGAGAGCAACCTCAATATCCCGCTGGCGGATTTTTCGATCCGCGTGATGAGCCAGAAATAAGATCAAGTTGGCTTGACTATGCGTTAATCCAACTTCCTTCAGGTGAAGATCTCCGATTTTGCTAGCCTGATTCTCGATGATCTTCAAAGAAGATATCAGGATTGGTTTTCTGCTTTCATGCTGCATCCCTTCACCACCTTTTACAGAGCATGCTATCTAAATATATAGCAAGCTTTGTAAATAAGTCAAACAAAAAAAGGGACGCGATAGACCGCGCCCCTTGCTTAAACTTCCTAAAACTTGATCACTCCGGTGGTATGCAACAGCACAAGCACGACGAGTACCGGCGCGATATACCGAACCATAAACAGCCATAACCGGAACCAACCGGACTTGAGCCCGGCAGCTTCCGCGGCATTTTTCCAAAAGTACCCTACAAAGAGGGTCGTAATCAAGCCGCCCACCGGCAGCAAAATATTCGAGGTAATGAAATCAAGCCAGTCGAAGAAGTTCTTCCCGCCCATGTCCATCAAAGCAGGTACGACGCCAAAGGACAAGACGGAGGGCAGCCCGACCAACAGAACGAGGACGCTGATGATCGTCACGGACATTCCGCGGCCCCAGCCCCAACGGTCCATCACGTAGGTAACCGGCACTTCCAGCAGCGATACCGCAGAGGTCAATGCTGCAATCGCCAGCAGGATGAAGAACAACCCGCCGAAGAAGGCGCCAAACGGCATAGCCGAGAACGCAGCCGGCAGCGCGATGAAGACCAAGGACGGCCCGGCGTTGGACTCTAAGCCAAAAGAAGCGGTCGTCGGGAAAATGATCAACCCCGCAATAAACGCATAGACCAAGTCCCCTGCCCCGATCGCCAGCGTGGCCGTGCCAAGGGATTGACGCTTATCTACGTAAGCCCCGTAGGTGAGCAAAATCCCCATCCCCAGCGATAACGAGAAGAAGGCATGTCCCAGCGCAACCAAAGCCGCCTCCGGACTCAGCTTCGAGAAATCCGGTTGAAGGAAGAAGGAGACGCCCTCCCCAGCTCCCGGTAAGGTTAATGCCCGAATCATCAAAATGATCAGAAGAACAACAAGACCCGGAATCAGCACTTTATTGAACTTTTCAATGCCGCCGGAGATCCCTTTCCCTACCACAATGGCGGTAACCAGCACAGACACCGCTTGCCATACGAGCGGCATCAGGCCTTGGGTGAACGAGCCGAATTGCCCGCTATAGTCGGAATTGACATATAGACTTCCGCTGAAGGACTGAACAGCATAATGAAGCGTCCAGCCGGCAACGATGACATAGAAGCTCAGGATGAGAAATGGAGCGATGACTTGCAGCAGCCCGAGACGGCCAAACACTTTAGGACCGCCGGCTTTAACAAAGGAGGTAGACGCACTTCCGCGTCCTGCCCGCCCAATGGCCAGCTCCGCCAACAGCAGAGGCAAGCCAATCAAGATCAAACAGATAATAAAGAGAAGGAAGAAGGCAGCCCCTCCGTGTTCGCCCGTAATATACGGGAATTTCCACATATTTCCGAGACCTACGGAACTGCCAATCGCAGCCAAGATAAAACCGGCAGAAGAGAAACGCTCATTCCGCCCTTGGCCTAGCTGAGTTTGTGTTGTTTTCATGACGACCCCCAAATCTTATTATATTTCTCTATTATAATGAAAAAGGATGCAGTGAGGGATATGAAATTTTTACTTTATTTCATGATTTTCTCACGGTATTGTCCCGGCGTAATCTGTTCAAACCTTTTAAATAGCCGAATAAAATAGGAAGGTTGTAACCCAACCTGCTCTGCAATCTCATTCACTTTCATATCCGAGTCGCTGAGCAGTTCCTTCGCCTTATCGATCCGGAGGGCCGTTAAATAATCGATGAAATTCATGCCGGTCACCTGTTTGAACAAGCGGCTAAGCGTATATGGCGTTGTATTAAAATGATGCGCGCACGCTTCGAGCGAAATCCCTTCTGCGAACTGATCCTTCAGCATTGCCGTCACCTGTTCGATGAGCGGCTTCGCTCGGGCCGTCTGATCCTCGCTTAACTTCTGCGCATACGGGAGGATGATTTTTTGTTGAAAAAAACGCACGATCTGCTCCGGCTCCCGAATTTGATTTAATTGCTCAAACGGGTTGTCACCTTCGTATAACTGGTGAGGCTGGTAGCCGGTCTCCAATAACGTATGCATGATGCTTCCCAGCACCTGCATCACGCCTTCCTTCAGCAGCTTCTCTTTGCCCGAATGCAGGACCAGCTCCGAGATAAATGCCTCGATCAGCTGCATCGCCTGCTCGCATTGCCCCATCCGCAACGCTTGAAGCAGTTCCTTCTCCAAAGCAAAGGGATAATGAACCTCTTGTGGCGTATAGGGCAGAATCTCCTCTAAATCAAGCACCTGGCATTGTTCCTTTAGATCCCGATAAAGAATCGCGTTCTGGAGAAACGGCAGCATTTCCGGAATATCCTTGATCTCGTTGGTTAACCGGCCAATGCAAATCGTCGTTTGCATCTTAAGCAGCGAACTGATTGTACGGACTAAATCCTCCGCCAAGCTGAACAGCTCTTCCTTGACATGCGGTTTTCTTGTTTCGGACGGAAAAGAGAGCAGGATCCCCACGGTGAGGTCATGGAAATGGATAATTTCCGCCTGAATGCCCCGGCTTCGCACCATTTCCTGTGCGATGTTGGCCGCGGCGAAGGAGACCAGATATTCATCGTTCTCCATAAAACGGTTGTCTGCTTTGGACACCCCCGTGACCCGCGCCAGCATAAGCCCAAACCACTGCGATTCCGATGACCATCCAAAGGTCTCTAACCTTGCACGGATTTCCGGCTCCTTCAGCGAGTAAACATGCCCCTGCACCAGCTGCATCATAAAAGCGGCCCTCAGCGAGGGATACGCTTGCTTCAGCTTCGTCTCCAAGGCTTTACGTTCTTCGCTCAAATGGTTCCACTGGTTGGCGATATAGTCCAATTCATCTCCTACCTCAGACCCGGGGTCCGGCTTCTGCGTTTTGACCAGGCGAACCAACCGGCGGATTGGACGGTAGAGCCGATGCGAAGCCATCCAGGAGAACAGACAAGCCACGATCAGCCCGACGCCTCCCATCCCCAAAATAATTCGGGAGATAATCACGATCGGCGCGGTGAGTTGCGACAGCTGCATCGTGGTGACGTATCTCCAAGGTTCGCCTAAGCGGGAATATTCCCCGTAAGAGATCAAATAGGATTTATCTTTCCATTCAAATAGATAAGAGCCGGTCTTCTCCTTCCTCAGCATGACGCTCTCCTGCACGGCAAGCTCCAGCTCCGCATTCTTCCGGTTCAGGGACGACGGGGAGACCAGCAGCGAGCCATCCTTCCCCATCAAAAAGGAAGCGCCCTCATTATCAACCGACATGCCTTCCACCATTTGCACCAGCTTCGACTGATCCAAATAAAAAATCAGCGCGCCGTATGGCTTGCCGATACTCGGCAGCTTATGGACGAGAGCCACATAAGGGCCTGCCCCTTTTCCGTTTACCTTCGTTAAGTCGAACTGCCAAAACTCCGCTCTGCCTTGCTGCAGCAACCCGTGAAATTGCTTCTGTTGCCGGACATCGGTCACTGGGACGATCCCTTCAATATCCGATACGATCACCGGCTTCTGCCGGTCTAAATACAAATAGACTTGGTCAATTAAAGGATAGGCTCCTTTCATGACCCCCAAAAAACGATAAAGGTTATGCGTCACGTTATATTCGTCAATTAAATCAATCTCTCCGAGCCTTCCGTCCAGACGACTGTCCAAGGACCACTGCGTCGCAGCCAGCTCCAGTTGGGCTAAATTTTCGTTCATTCGATCAATTGTCTTCACCAATAAAGCGTCATGATGACGCGTGATTTCATTTTCCATATAGGCACGGCCAGCGATGTAGAACGTAATCCCTATAATCACGGTGGGCAGGCTGGTGACACATAACACCAAAAATAAGCTTCTTCGAAAAAAATGGCTCTTCTTCATAAATCCCCGCCTTTCCGTAGTTTCCATTGGTACTCCCTATCTTACTATAGATGGAAACGAGGAAAATCCCCCGAAAACCATATTTTTGGTCTCGGGGGCTGGGTCATTATTCACTTTTTGCACGTTTCTGATAGGCTTCGTTCATCTCTTCGGTAATTTTGAGCAAATCCGGATCCGCCTTCAATTTCTCCACGTATTCATCCCAAGCGCTGATCGGTTCTTTCCCCATCATCACCTTGGTTTTCATATCTTGAATTTTCTTGCGCAGCTCCGTCCCTACTAAGGTGCTGGTCTCCGAATACAGTCCGATCGCCGGATCCCCAATGCTGATTTTCGCTTTCTCGTCGATAATTTTCTTGTTCCGTTCCAGGACATCAAGCGGCATTCCTGTACGATAAGCCCGGAGGTAGGGATCATATTTCAGAAAAATTTGACCCAGCGCCTGCTGAGCGACAATATCCTTCTGGGCTTGCGGCGTCGCTAATTTGATGCCGTTCTCCTCGGTATAGTGCACATCCTTGAAGCCGAAGTTGGCCAAGTCGCTTCCTTCCTGGCTTGCCCCATAATCCATCAGCTTCAGCAGCTGCTTCATTTTGTCTTCGGGAACGGTTTTGGGAATCGCAAACATCCCGAAAAATCCGCTGTCTTTATTGGAATACCCGTTCAGCGAAACCAAGGGCAGGAAGTCGGCTTCAGGAATCGTTTTACGCAGCTCTTCCGTAGGCTCCCAAGCCGCCTCCACCGTATCCTGGAACCCGCCGCCGCGATTCGATTTGAGCAAGTCCTTGGACTGCGTATTTTTTAATACGGCAAAATCCTCCGGAATCAGCTTTTCCGTATAAGCCCGATTCAGCCAAACCAGACTCTCTCTGACTTCAGGCAACAGGTTGACGTTTACCAGCTTGCCGTCGATCAACTTCCACTCGCCGTTCACTTGGGTGAAGCTGTTCTGAAGCTGACCGAAATTGGCCATCCCGTTTTGATCCACAAACCCGATATACCCGATCGTATCCTTCTTCCCATTTCCGTCCGGGTCTTGCTCAACGAACGCTTTAAGCACTTCATAGAGCTCGTCGGTCGTGGTTGGAACGTCCAGCTTCAGCTTATCCAGCCAGTCCTTACGCAGGTAAGTGAACCCTCCGCCATCGGTAGGGCGCGGACGCGGGATGCCGTAGTTTTTACCGTCAGCCTGCTTCGTGTTTTCCCAGGATTCTTTGGGGTACTGCATTAAGTTCGGGTAGTCCTGAAGATACGGGGTCAGATCCCAGAAGGCACCTTGCGCCACCATCCCCCGCACTTGCGCATTAAACGGGTCATCCAGCAGGATGAGATCCGGAATATCGCCGGAAGCCAAGGTGACATTCACTTTATCCCCATAGTTATTGGGAGAGACCCAGGTGATATTCAACTTGGTATTGGTCCGCTTCTCGAATTCTTTGACGACCACATTATCCGGTCCCGGAGGCTCCGGCGTGTAATACATGGTCATAATGCTTACCTCCAGCGGCTTGGTCGAGCCCTCCGAACCGCTGGATCCCGACTTCGTGCCAGCTGAACAAGCGGATAGCAACAGACTCACGAGCAAGGTGACACTCAACAAGACGAAACTCTTTTTTTGCATGACGCATTGACCTCCCTATTCGAATAAATAGATAAGACTATTCCTTGACCGAACCCACCATGGCCCCTTTGGCAAAATGCTTCTGCAAAAAGGGATACACGAGTAGAATCGGAACGGTCGCGATCACTACGGCCGCCATTTTCAGCGTCTCCGGCGGAATTCGCTGCTCGGACATCATTTCCGCCGCAACGGAACCCCCGGCAGCGGTTGAAGCATCGATGAGCATATTTTGCAGCAACACTTGGAGAGGCTGCTTGGAGAACTCGTTGATATAAAGAAGCGCCGTAAAGAAGGTGTTCCAATAAGCCACGGCGTAAAACAACCCAAATGCCGCCAGCGAAGGCAGCGACAAGGGAAGAATGACGCGATACCACACGCTGACATCATTGCAGCCGTCAATTCGGGCCGCCTCCTCCAGACTGGTTGGGATACTGTCAAAAAATCCTTTCATCAGGAGGACGTACCACCCATTGGTCAGCACCGGGAGAATCAGGGACCAAATGCTATTGATCAGGTGCAGGTCACGGACCAGCAAATAAGGCGGGATGATGCCAGGATTAAACAACGTGGTCAGTAAGATCAGCAGCATGATGACTTTCCGCCCCAGCAAGCGCTTACGAGAAATCGCATAGGCCAAGCAAGAGGTAATTAACAAGCTAAGCGCCGTGCCAACCAGCGCCAGAAAGACGCTGTTGCCGGTAGCGTTTAAGAATGCATTGGTGGACATTAAGTATTTATAAGAATCCAGGCTCCACTGTTTGGGAAACAGTTGAAGTTCGCTGGAACGGTACGCGGACGGTTCCGTAAACGAAACGACAAACACGTAGTATAACGGAAAAAACGTAATCAGGCTGATGATGCCGAGCAGGATGGCATTAACGGCTTGAAACATCCGATCACGGCTGCGATAACTCATCCGGTTAGTACACCCCTTCCTCGCCAAACTTCTTAGCCAGCTTGTTCGTCCCAATGACGAGAATCAATCCCACCATCGACTTAAATAAACCAACGGCCGTACTGTAACTAAATTGTCCCTGCTTCACGCCTAGACGATACACATACGTATCGAAGACGTCGGCCACCTCTGAGACGGCCCCGTTCATCATGAGGAACACTTGCTCGAAGCCGACATCCATAATGTGACCCATGCGCAGAATCAGCAAAATCACAATGACCGAGCGGATGCCGGGCAGCGTAACATTCCACATTTGGCGGAACTGGCCCGCCCCATCGATTTTGGCCGCCTCGTAGAGCTGCGGATCTATGCTGGCCATCGCTGCTAAGAAGATAATCGTTCCCCACCCGGCATCCTTCCAGATGGATTGGGCGGTGAGCATGGCCCAGAAATAATTTTTACTGGTGAGAAAATCGATTTTCTCAAAGCCCAAACTCACCAACATTTGATTAACCGCTCCATCTCCCGTTGAGAACAAAATGAAGGTAATCCCTACAATAATGACCCAAGATAAGAAATGCGGCAGATAAACGATGGATTGTACAATTTTCTTATAAGCCTGCTGCCTCACTTCGTTGAGCATCAAGGAGAGTAGAATGGGCAGCGGAAAAAAGAAGATGAGCGACAACGTGTTAATTGCGAGCGTATTTCGAAACAACATAAAGAAATCAGGATTGGAGAAAAACCGCCGGAAATGCTCCAGTCCCACCCAAGGACTGGCCAACACCCCCTGATAAGGCGAATAGTTCTGAAATGAGATGATGATTCCCCACATCGGAACGTATTTGAAGATCAGAAAGTACAGCAGGCCCGGTAGTGCCAACACATAAAGGAATTTATCCCGGATCAGGATTTTCCCAATTTGTCGCAGCCGGTGACTGCGGGCCCTGGTTACAGGCGTTGTCCGTTTTGTAATCGGTTCCAAGGAGGAAGCCATGTTTCCCTCTCCTTTCCCTTTGATGTTCGATGTAATCACTCTAAGATGCCCGTCAATTTCCAGCAATCGCTTATTTTTGCAGGCGGGTAGAATGAAGGAAATTCAGGATTGGCAGTACATTTCCTGGAATTGATTATTCTTGCAGGGCGGTTGATAAAAAAAAGACGCTGAAATGATCAGCGTCTCTCCTGCTTAAACCTGTTTAAGCAGATGCTTATTTCTTAGCGGTATACTTGTGTATAGCCGGTGCGATTGGGGTGGCGATCGCTATGATGCACCTTCTGCTCGCTCCAACAAGCCCATTTGGAGACAGGTGGTCGTTGATAAGGCTTTTTCCCCGGTCTCAAACCGGATATGAACCCGTTCCCCGTTCACTTGAACGATCATGCCTTTTCCGAAAGCCCGATGGACAATGGATTCCCCTTCCCTTAGCTCGGCCAGATTTCGGATGGCGTTGGGGTTGTCCTGCGATAGAGCGGGCATGGGTGGCGAAGCCACGGATGAAGCCGCGGACGCTTGGGATGGAAGTTGGATGTACCTGACGGATGCCACGAACCTCGACTCCGTCACCTCTACCCCATCCCGTTTCTTGTAAGTCAGAAGCTCCAGATGCTTCTTCGCCCGGGTCATCCCCACATAAAACAGCCGGGTCGCCTCCTCCATCATTTCCGCGTTCTCCTTATCCGCCTTAGACGGGATGATCCCCTCAACAAGATCGATCATATACACTCGCTCGAACTCCAGGCCCTTGGAGCTGTGCATTGTCGAGAAGGTGACGGCATTTTGCCCTCGCTTGGACCTTGCCGTTCGCAAGGCAGACTCCAGGTATTTTAATCTGGCGGCAAACTCCTCCATGGTATGTAGCCCCGCCGCAATTTCCTCCAGCGTGTTCAGGATGCCGATCAGATATTCCATGCGGAACCCCTTCCACTCGCAAATCTTCTCAAGGGCTTTCTCATAGCCCAAGCGATCGCGGATCACGTGAATGGCATGCAGCGGCGGCATCCCCTTCATTTCCTGAAACGTTTCCTTGCACATCTGCAGCTGCTTCACTTGATAATCCTTCAACGGCACCCGATTCAGCAGATTATCAAAGACCGATTCGTCATTCTGGATCTTGAGCAGCGCCGCCATCTGCTCCTTGCTGATATAACCATTAAATTTCAGATGGATTTTCTCCAGAATATCGGGACGTTTATCCGTGAACGTCATCCGCATGAAATTCAGGATATCCTCGACAACCCAATGGGAAAAGAACCGGTTATCCGCATCCTTCATATAAAAAGGAATGCCCGCACGATCAAATTCGTTCATTAAAGCGATGGATGAGGAATTATTCCGATAAAGGATCGCCACCTCGGCAAGGTTCTCGATCTGCTGAATCTCTTTCGCCAGATATTTGGCCTGATCGCCGTAATCGTCCAAGCAGCGAATCTCAATTGGCTTATGCGGGGGATTCTCGGTGAACATCTTTTTCGGGTATCGGTCCTGATTGCGCTGGATAAACGTGTTGGCGACGTCCACGATATCCGGGGAAGAGCGGTAATTTTGCTCCATAAACAAAATCGCCGCCTCCGGATAGACTTGCTTGAAGTTCAGCAAATACGCAGGATCCGCCCCTCGCCAGCTGTACAAGCTCTGATCATCGTCGGCAACGACGCATAAGTTACGATGCTTATGCACCAGCTTCTCGATAATCGCATGCTGCACCCTGGACGTATCCTGGCTCTCATCTGTGAGGACATAATCATAACGCCCCTGATACCTGCGAAGCACCCCTTCATTCTCCGCCAGAATCCGTTCGCAAACCACCAGCATGTCGTCATAATCAAGCAGCAGCGACCGGGTGCCAGACTGCTTAAAGAGCTCGTACTCCCGCAAGATCCGTTCGGCATGGGGCACCTCTACTTTGACCTTAGACCATTGCTCGGAGGGGATCATTTTATTTTTGATAAAGCTAATATAGGTCGTCAGCTCATCTAACTGGTCATCCGTAATATTCTCTCCGGCTATCGCTTTAAAGAGATTCCGCAATATGATCTTCTTGTGTAGCGGGAATTGCTCCGAACCGCTGGTTTCTTGCTGGGCCGCGTCGATATCGCCTTCGATGATCTGGAACGGCGTCTGGGTCGCACGGAAATGCTCTCGCACCACCTCGTAAGCCAGGCTATGAATCGTGGAGAAATCAACAGGCGTCAGCTCTGGGAAAAAGGCTTTAAACCGCTCCTTCATATCGTTCGCCGAAGCGCGGCTAAACGTTACCGCCTTGATCCTTCTGGGAGGAACCCCCTTCTCCTCGATCAGATACCCGATCCGCATAATGATCGTTGTGGTCTTCCCCGATCCCGGTGAAGCTAACAAAAGCAAGGGTCCCTCTGTTTGAAGGACCGCTTGCTTCTGGATTTCATTTAATTCAACACCTAATTCTTCGTTCTTGCGAAGGAAGAAGGAATTTGCTTTGTTCATGATGACTGCCCTTTCGAATGTTCCGATTGCATTACCTACTATAACTCAATTTTGCTAGAATGACATCTCCTAGTCATCATGATTAACTTCCACTTGAGTAAAAATCAATGCATATGATATGCTGATTGGAAATATTTTCTGGGAGTGTGGAGATAATGGGCACTACAAATATGGATCCAATATTAATAGAGTTCCCTGAAAGCTTCGAAAGTGAGCGCTTATTGATCCGTGCGCCATTATGGGGAGATGGAGCGGCCATAAATGAGGCTGTTAAAGAGAGTATTGAGCAATTACGGCCGTGGATGCCCTGGGCACAAAGCATCTCAACGATCGAACAATCCGAGGCAGACATACGACGAGCCCGATTGCACTTCCTAGAACGTAAAGATCTGAGGCTTATTCTAGTACATAAGAATACAGGTCAAATCGTTGGCAGCAGTGGTCTCCATCGAATCGATTGGCAGGCACGTAAATTTGAAATTGGATATTGGGTGCGTACCTCTTTTGAAAGACAAGGTTACGTAACCGAAGCCGTAAATGCCATTACGCGTTTTTCCTTAGAAGAGCTGCAAGCCAATCGTATTGAGATCAGATGTGACTCACGTAATACACGGAGTGCAAGAGTAGCCGAACGCTTGGGCTTTAGATTGGAAGGAATTCTACGTAACGATGCATGTGCGGTTGATGGTTCGCTAAGGGATACCATGGTATTTTCGAAGGTTCGCGGGGGTGAGTTTTAGACTATCAGCTGTTTGAAATAAAGAAGACACCCGGAAGAATTCCGAGTGTCTTCTTGAGTTTAGGCTCTTTTCTTATGAGGCAAGAAGAAAATAAACACAAGCGATACAATCGTGAAGCCCACTGACCACATAAAGGTATGGTTAAAAGCTGTATTCAGCGTTGAGATATCGTGAACGGATTGGGCGTTAATTTGATTCTGTAAGATGACGGCAAAAACAGAAGCTCCAAACGCACCCCCAATTTGTTGGAGGATCCGGGTCGCGCTGCTGGCATGCGGAATCAATTCCTTAGATAATCCCTCATAGGCGGTTGCCATGATGGGGAGCATCAGGCCCCCAAGTCCTCCGCCGCGGACAATCAGGGAGATCGCCAGCAGAACCTCGCTGGTATCGGCTGCCCCCAAGGCAAAGGGAAGGGTTCCGAGCAGCGTCAGAATGGTACCACCGAGAACCACCCATCGGGAGCCGATGGTATCCGTCAGTTTCCCTGCCAAGGAGCGGGTCATTAACATCCCGACGCCTTGAGGAATCAATAGTAACCCTGAAGCAAGCACGCTCTGACCACGAACCTGTTGATAGTAGAGCGGCAATAACAACATGCCTGCATAGGAAGAGAGTCCTGAAATAAACAACAGACAAGAGGACGCTGAAAAAGTTTTGCTCTTAAATATTCGCAGGTCGACGATCGGGTGATCCGATTTCTTTAGCCCATACCAGCAGAAGACGATCATAAACAGCAGTCCAATCGCGATCGGGACAAGGACAAGACTTTTGAAGAAACCATGCTCCGAGCTGACTTTGGTGAGTCCATAAATCATGAGCACGAGAGCCGGAGACAACAAAATTAAACCTAAGAGGTCTAGCTTCTGCGGATGATTTGCGACATCATCTTTGGGCAGCCCCCTTACAGATAAGAGCAGCGCGATCAAGCACACCGGAAGATTGACATAGAAAATCCAACGCCAATCTAGATTATGGATAATCACCCCGCCTAATACGGGGCCAAGAATTGGACCGATCAGAACCGGCAAACCTACAATCGCCATGATCCGGCCTAAGTTCGCTCCGCCCGCTGCGCGTACAATCATCGTCTGCATGATGGGCATCATCAAACCGCCGCCCAAGCCTTGAATCACTCGAAAAGCGATGAGACTTCCCACATTCCAAGACAAGCCGCATAATACAGAACCGACTAAAAATAAACTTAAAGCCAATATCCACATGTTTTGACCGCCATAACGATCGACCAACCAGCCGGAAATCGGAATCACCAGGCTAATGGCGAGCAAATAACTCGTCATCACCCACTGGATCGATGTAACCGGAGCATGCAGTACAGTGCCAAGGGTATCGATGGCGACGTTCATTATGGTAGTATCGAATAAAGGGGCAAGCATCCCAACCAGCAGAATCCATGCCACTTTCATCACAGCTGGATCTATTTTCGATTGAGCTGCTGCAAGTTCGCCTGGTTTACTCATGTGTACCACTCCTCATCTATTTAGAAACCGAAAGTTTCTTATTTGAGTTTATAATATAACAAACAAATAAGAAACTCAACGTATTTTATTGGAGGTTCGTTTATGAATAAAATTAATGAAGGCGAAGGAACGACGAGAAGACGAGGATCTGAATTGGAGGCGGCCATAATTCAAGCCGCGTGGGAAGAATTGATGGAGGTTGGTTTTCATAACCTTACGATTGAAGGAGTTGCCGCTCGTGCTCAAACCAGCAAGCCTGTCATTTATCGGCGTTGGCCGAATCGGGAAGAGCTTGTCCTGGCAGCCATCCTAAATCATCTGCCGGCGGTTTCGGAGAAACTCCCGGATACCGGGAAACTGCGCAGCGATGTGCTCCTCTTGCTCAATCAGTTAAATGAGATTCTGCATCAAATTGGGCCCAAAACGATTCATGGCCTCATGTCCGTATTATCTGGCATCCCCTTCTCCGATATTCTCAATTTCCGAAGAACCAACGCCATGACGATCCTTTTGAACCGAGCGGCAGAGAGAGGGGAAATCCGTCCTGAGAAAATTACGCCGCGCATTACAAGGCTGCCTGTAGATCTCGTGAGACATGAGTGGTTGATTACTTTAGAACCCGTCTCCATGGCGACCATGGAGGAGATCGTGGATGAGATTTTTTTGCCGCTGCTGAAATGAGAAGTGAACAGACGAAGACGCCCCTTCACCCTGAAATTGAGAGTGATGTGGGGCGTCATTTTATGGTCCCTTAGATTGGAGATCTATACCAAGAGTCAGCCGAATCGTAAATACCGAGCCTACTCCAAGTTCGCTGTCTACCTCAACTGTCCCCTCGCACAGATCGATAATGCGCTTGACAATGGTTAGTCCCAATCCGGTCCCCGTCATGGAACGGGAGGGATCGCCTTGGTAAAATTTATCAAACATGCGCCGCATCCGTGGTGGAAAATCTGGAGATCGCACGAATAACGCACCGGATCTCCGACCGAGGAGCCGTTGACCGTGTCATTCAGAAGCTCGATCTGTGGGTGGACGAGAGATTGACGCCATTCGGCACATTCTTTCAGAGCATGGGTGTTCTACCATAATTGACCTGTTTTTGCTTTAGGCTCACTCTAGTCACTGACCGTCTGCTCAGCAAACTCATCTAGCATCTTCCGCACTTCATCGGTTGACGTTGTGCTCATCAACTGATTTCTTAATTCACTTGCCCCGCGGAACCCTTTGACATAAACCTTGAAAAAACGTTGCAGCGCCTTGAACGGACGCGCCTCCAATTGTTCAGAATACTGATCATGGAGATCCAAATGCAGTCTTAACAGATCAAGATATTCGGTAGTGCTATGCTCTCTCGGCTCTTTTTCAAAGGCAAATGGGTTCTTAAAAATCCCTCTTCCAATCATGATCCCATCCACCCCATACTGTTCTGCCAGCTTCAAACCGGTTTGCCGGTCCGGAATGTCTCCATTAATCGTAAGCAGGGTCTGTGGTGCCACTTGATCTCGAAGCGCCTTAATTTCCGGAATCAATTCCCAGTGGGCCGCAACTTGGCTCATTTCTTCTCGGGTGCGCAGGTGGATCGACAGATTCACAATGTCTTGCTTCAAAATATGGGTCAACCAATCCCGCCATTCCTCCACCTCGTTGAAACCAAGTCTCGTCTTCACGCTTACAGGCAATCCCCCGGCCTTGGCGGCTTGGATCACTTCGGCGGCAACCGTAGGACGGAGAATTAAGCCACTCCCCATCCCATTGGTGGCCACATTCGGAACCGGGCACCCCATATTGATATCGATCCCCTGGAATCCTTGCTTCGCCATACCGATACTCATCTTTGCAAAATACTCCGGCTTATCGCCCCATATATGCGCCACGATCGGTTGTTCATCTTCGGTAAAGAGCAGACGCCCGCGTACGCTATGATTCCCCTCCGGGTGACAATAGCTCTCCGTATTGGCAAACTCCGTGAAGAAGACGTCCGGTCTGCCTGCTTGACTCACGACATGACGAAACACCACATGCGTCACATCTTCCATTGGTGCAAGTATAAAAAAAGGCCGCGGTAAATCACGCCAAAAATTTCGGTTCACTTCAACCTCAAATCCTCTCGTTATAATACCTTATCTATTATATAATCATCCCCACTTTCTTCAAATGGTCATGCATGCAAGCTCCGGGAAAAGTAGCAGGATCGAAGCTGGGTTAGCGTTGAAGGAGAAAGAAGTCGCCCTCAGGCATGATGACGGCCAGGTGCAGAAGCCTTGGAAGCGGCTATAGGTAATTAAAAAAACAAAAACAAGACCCACCCAAACCAGACGTTTAGGTGGATCTTGTTATCCTCTACGCCTTAGTATCTGCCGCCATAGCTCTTATACTGAGCGTAAACGGTATTTGCATATTGGTCGGCCAGAATCGGGCGGCCATAGGAATCCGTAGCACCCGGATACCAATAATCTCCCCCGTTATAGTGCAATAAGCCGTTATAGATGCTGCCGAATCGAACAATCTTCTCATTCAAAATCAGTGCACCCATATATACCTGATCCTGCTCACTGTTGTGATTATAGGCATGGCCATATTTCGCACTAAATTGAGATAAATACGCATTCCGCGTGTTGGGTTCAACCTGCATCAATCCGTCGCCGGCTGAGGGACTGCCCGATAAACCATCTCCAAAGTAGCTTTCCTTCTTGATCACGGCGCTTAACAATAAAGCAAAATCTCCGCCTTTGCCATAGGCATTATCCGCATTCATCACATAGGTCCAGATGCGGCTCGGAACTTCCGCTGGTTTCGTTACTGTGGAAGGCGGGGTTGTTGGTGGTGGGGTTGGTGTAGTTCCACCGCCGCCGCCGCTTAACGACCATAAAGCAGGAACAACCGGGGGTTCCCAACCGACGAGGGAAGTATGCGCTTGAATACAAGTATAAGTACTTCCGTTATAAGTTACGGTATCGTTGACTGCATAGGAAGTATTTGGAGCCCATGCTCCTCTGGAGGCTGCACTCGCTGGAAGAACTGCGAAAAATGTAGATAGGAATACGGCTAAAGCGACCATAAGTGATGCGGCTTTAATAGAGACCTTTCTACTAATCATTTGAATACCTCCTAGTATAAATAATTTGCGACTCACTCCGGATATGAGCCACAAAATTGTAATCGCTTTCTATTCTATATTTTCATATATTGTTAAATAAAAGAAATATATTACATTTTGATCATACAAAAATATGAAAATAATTCCAATGGTGCTTAAGTCCTAAATAAATCTTCCGACTACCTGGACGCCCCCAAACCTTATTTTTTTCTCAACGGGTAGTTGAATCTGAGAAAAATTCAAATAGGAGGTTATTGTTCATTCCGGGCGGCGCCCCTACAATGGGGTACATGAAGGAGCGTGAGATAACATGAAGGAACAATTGGCGAGAAACATAAGTATCTACCGCAAAGAGAAGGGGCTTACGCAAGAAGAATTGGCACAAATCCTCGGGGTTTCTTTTCAAGCCATATCCAAATGGGAAAATGCCCAGACGATGCCTGATATATCGCTCTTACCCCCGTTATCCAAAACCCTGGAAGTCAGCATCGACAAACTTCTGGGCTATGCCTCGCAAGACAAACGGATTACGATTTATGAGGATGCGTATAAGACGCAAGAATATTACTGGGGGACTGTGCCGAATCAAGCCTGTTATCAGGTCTTACAACTTATGCCGCCAACCAAACACTTAAAATTACTGGATGTGGGATGCGGCGAAGGGAAAGACGCGGTCTTCTTTGCACGAAATGGATATGATGTCAGCGCCTTTGATGTTTCGGATGCCGGAATTGAGAAAACGAGGAAACTTGCTGAACAAGCCGGCGTTCATGTTCATGTCTTTAAGGCAGATATTTTAGATTACCGTTTAGATACTTATTACGACATCATCTTTTCCAGCGGGGTGCTTCACTACATCAAACCGGAGTATCGTAAAGACATCTTTGAAAATTATAAGCAATTCACGAATGAAAACGGCCTGCACGTCTTGAATGTGTTCGTACATAAACCGTTTATCGCTCCACCTCCCGAAAAAGAGCCCCATGCCTATAAATGGTACTCTGGTGAATTGCTCTCCCATTATCACAACTGGCTGATCAAAGATAGCTCAGAAATTGTGTTCGACTGCCATTCCTCAGGGATTCCTCACAAACATGCCATGACGAAATTGATTGCCCAGAAGATCAGCTCACTAGACTAACAAAAAAAGAGGGGTTCTCCGCCCCTCTTGTGTCTATCTGGTCACTTCCTCCTTGACAGAAATAATTTGATCAGGAGAACCAAATCTTCTGAAAAAATCCCCATCTGCGATTTTCCAAAATCAGATTTATTTTGAATTGATGCTGAAACACCTCCAATAATGCGGGGGTCATCATTTCTTCCTTCGAATAATTTACACCATCCCCAACAGAGATCACCGAATATCATCGTACCTAACGCGATGTCAGATACCCTCAATCCACTCTTGCCTAGCAAGAACCCACCGATGATCCGCATTCCGATCACCCCTTTCAAACACAAGCTTCCTAAAGCGATTTTCGTCGCCACGAATAACACGATCCCCTAACAAGAGAATTTGGCTAGCCAAATTCAGTGCTTGCTGCAATATGAGACATCCGTCTCGCGTTGCCTCCGAAGGCACCTGCCGGGGAAAATGAAAGCAACGCTGAAACGACAAAAGACGCTGATCGCTCAACGTCTTCATGCGAAACGTTATGGTGGTTTTCGTTAACCTACAAGTGTCAGATGAAAAAACACTTGTACCACTTTTGCTCGTTTTATTGGGTTTGCTGATGCTGGAAACCAGAAAGCCTTAGGGTAAACCATACTAGCACTGACTATACCGGAACGTTCACAACATAGGATACCGTAAAAACTTGATTGTCCCTTTGAAACTGCCCCCATATCTTATAGATTCCGCTTCTCGGGAACGATGTCTCAAAAGTTGCATCCGGCCCCTCCCCTTGGCCTTCATCCGCATGCACGTGCAGATACTGTTCACCGTCTTGCGAGAGGACCACCACGTGTCCAATTGCCCCTAAGTAGGGCTGTAGATCGGTAATTGGCTGTCCTGTCGCAGCATCGGCAAAGGAAAACTTCAGCGTAAGCTCTTCACCTGCCGCCGGTTGATCCATAGTAAGCTTGACTTGTATCCCCTCGGACACCTTGCTCAGGTTTGCATCCACCTCGACTGGAACCGGCTCTGCGCTCTGGCCCTCAACCTGAACCCATTCCATTTTCGACATGGAATTGGCGCCCTCCGGCTTAAAGTCAGCGATCAGCCTGTATTCTCCGCCAGCGGGAAAGTCGTTCGCAATTTCAAACACGCCGTTTCCTATATACTCGGGATGTACGTGATTGAAATAGGACAAATCCTTACTGATAACGATGAGATGAAGGAGTTTCTCATGATTGATTTTAAATCGGTCGATCGGCGTTCCGTCCTTCTTCTTGATCTCGATCCGAATTCGCTTACCCTCTTCGGACCCCGACGATTCGTTGCCGCCAACTGTCCATGTCGCCTGCACCTCGTCCGATAACAGGATTGGGCTGACGGGAGCGACTTTCTCGTCTTCCCACGAAGTGTTCGTTCCGCAAGCGGATAACAGCACGATTATTAAGAAAAGCAGCAAATATAGGATCGTTCTACTCATATCTTAACGCCTCGCTTAACGGGGTTTTGGACGCCCTGGATGCCGGAGTGAAGCTGGAAACCAAACTGACTAATATTCCGAATAGGGCGATGCACAGAATGATGATCCACGATAATTCGAATCGATAGGTCAGGTAACTGATCTCAACAAACGTCGAAGTCAAATACACTAATAAGATTCCGAAAATGCAGCCGACTACGGAAGCGGCGAGTCCGATGCCGAAGCCTTCCAGCATGATCATCCCGACCACCTGTCGCCTTGTAACCCCGACTGCACGCATCATCCCAAGCTCTCGAATGCGTTCCATAATATTGATTAGCAGCGTATTCGTAATTCCCATGCCCGAGATGATGATGGATATGATCACAAGACCGTTTATCACACTGAACGTGCCGGTGTATATGGAACCCACCATCGTTACGATATCTTCCGGACCGAACATCTCTTCGATCCTTTCCCCGAATTGACCAAATATATTTTCTCTAATCTGCAACGGGGAGGCAGCATGATCATTAAGCACAAGCACATTTTTCGCGTTTAGGATTCCAAAGTAATCGTTAAAGGAATCTTCCTGCATAAAAGCGCCGTACCCGCCGTCCTTCATGGTGCTGACGACTGCGGCAACCTTGAAGGCGTGTTGGCCCTTCTGCGTTTCAAGCTCGATGGTCTCCCCGACCTTGCCGCCCCAAGCCGCATAGGCGGCTTTATCCAGAATGATCTCATCCCGACTTAGCTTACCGACCAATTCGCTGCGCGATGTGCCGGACCCCGTGAATAACGGGAACCGGTCGATCCACGCCCCAGCTCCGACCACTGGGAGCTTGCGCTGCTGGCCGTTCAGGTTCCAAATGGCAGAATACACCGTATACGCCCTTGCATCAGCCACTCCCGGAATATTCTTAATCCGTTCAAGATCCGATTCTTCCGTGTGATGAAACGTAATATCCAGGTTGCCGCCGTACGAGGCGAAGACGACTTTCTCATAAGACTGAATGAATGCCGAATTCATGGAGCTCATCAGCACGACCATCGCAATGCCCCAACAGAGAATGACGGAGGTCATTGCATTGCGGGCCAGGTTGCGTCTCGCATTGCTTACGGCCATTTGCCCGCTCAACCGGAATATCCGACGATAGATGGGCTGCAGAAGGAACATCAACAGGTTGAACAAGTAAGGATAGACAAGTGCGATTCCGATCAACAAAGGTACGATCAGAAGCAGATGTTTGATGAAGAAGCTTGCGGCGATCAACGCACATCCCGCCGCAAGCCGCCCCATTCCGGGGGATGTCTTGGTGTGCTTGGGTATGAGCGCCTCAATCACGCTGATCTTCCCTACTTGCCGAATCGGGATAAGAGCCGCGGCTAACGGGACCAGGATGCCAGCCGGCACAGCTATCGCGAAGCCTTTAAGCAGCACCAGGTTTGTATCTTCATGAACACTGAATATCATATAGATTAGCATCGTTAGAACGTTGCCGAAGCCGTATCCCAACAATAGACCGATGGCTGTTCCGGAGATGGCCAGGATCAGTACCTCGCAAAGGACAAAAGCGCGCAATTGCTCGGTCAAGTACCCAATCGTCTTGAGAACGGCAAATTCCTTCTTACGTTCTTTAACGCTGACGTACATGCTGTTAAAGATGATAAACCCGCTTAGCGCTATGCCGAGAAACCCTGCCAAATACAGCACCAGGAAAAAAGTGCCCGAGTCGCTTACCGAACCGAAATCGACCACGACAGGCTGCATGTACATGTTCCCATATCGTTTGACCAATTCATCCGCTTGCTGCTCTACCGATTTGATATTGGATTCATCGAGAGACTTGATCTGCACCTCCTGGATTTTGCCGGCGAGTCCAAACCAATCCTGCAGAACGGGCAACGGCACGGCTGCCGCCCAATGATGGTACTTCGCCATCATCCAGCCGGACGGCCCCATCAGCTCCGCCGTATATTTGACGATAGCGGATACTTGAATGCTTTTGATACCCTTGTCGGTATCGAAAGATATCGTATCGCCAACATCGGTTTTCCACACTCTGGCCGTCCTGTCGGTAATCACCGCGCCGCCGGCCGTCAAGCTCCCTTTGACGACTTGGAAGTGGGTAAGCGGCGTATCCAATCGCGTGTAACCGCTAAGCACAATCCTTTTCTGAATGTCGGTTATTCCCTCTTGCTCCAGGTGCAGCTTGGTCGTGTGCTTAAGTACGGCGATCGAGGCCGTATTGTTCAGCTTCTCAAAGTCTTTGTACACGCTTTCCGGCATATAGGCTTCAGTACCCGAGACGATATAATCCGCCTTGCCGAAGGCTGCTTTTAAATACAGCGGGAACGTTCTTTTGGCGGTATCTACGGAAGCGGTCACCGCAAACGTGGACGCCACCCCAATGATAATGGACAGGAAAGTCAGCAGCGTTCTGAGCTTACGGCGCATTAAGTTGCGCCAGGCGAATTGCAGCGATTTCATACTCGGCTTTCTCCTCCCTGTACGACTTCTCCATCCTGAATCATGACGATTCGATCCGCTATCTCCGCGGCCTTGCGGTCATGGGTAACCATCACCACAGTGATCCCCTCTTCTTTGTTTAAACGCGAGAGGAGATTCAGAATTCCTACACCGTTCGTTTGGTCCAGATTACCTGTCGGTTCATCCGCCAGAATAAGTTGAGGTTTCATCGCAAGAGCTCGAGCAATGGCAACGCGCTGCTGCTGACCTCCGCTTAACTGCGAAGGGAATTGTGAAGCTCTGCCTTCCAGATTTACATCTTGGAGCAGTTGGTTGACTCTTGTGGCGATCTCCGACGATGGAGCCTTATTGGCAGAGAGCGAAAGGCCGATATTCTCGGCTACCGTCATCATGGGCAGCAATTGATAGTTTTGGAACACGAAGCCGACTTTCGTACGGCGAAACAACGTTCTTTGCTTCTCGTTGAGAACGTTCAACCGTACCCCATCGACCGTTATCTCTCCCGAGGTCGGAAGGTCCAGACCGCCTATCAGTTGCAGCAACGTGCTTTTGCCCGAACCGCTGGGCCCCATGATAGCGATGAACTCGCCTCTCTTGATATGAAGATCGTTCTCCTTGAGTGCGGTATAGTTCCCTGCTTCCAAAGCAAACACTTTGGACACTCTGTTCAATTTGATCATCGCGTGTGATCCCTCCAATAAATTAATCAATTAATGGTGAAATGCGCCAGAGTGAGCCGTTGCAGCGGAAGGTGCAGGCTGCTTGTGGCGCAGCAACGGGACGACGCCTATTGCACCGGCTAGAAAAAGAACGGCGGACAGTCCATATATAACTCCCAATGGAAGACTGGCTTTAAGAATACCGACAATGCTCATGGTCAGTACCATCCCGCCAATAAAAATCGGGCTCATGATTCCGCTAACCCTGCCGACGTAAGCTTCGTCTGCATGGCTCATCATCAACGTCTGGCAGGAGATATGGATGAAGGGAACCAAGAGTCCCGCAGCGAATTGAGCGGTGAAAGCCACTCCGATCGATGTGGTCGTGCCGATAAGAGCGACCGCCGCGCCGCTGCATACGAATCCAATCAACAGCATGACACGGGGCGGCATACGCCGGGACAATGCCATCATGAGCATGCCGCCGAGAATGATGCCGACGCCATTCATTGTTGTAAACCACTGCAGATGCTCCGCTTTAAGGCCCAAATGCTCTGTTATCACATAGATGCCGAGCGGGTTGATAAGTCCAAGCGCAAGACCCGCAGCCAGGAAGAAGCTTGCCATGTAGAGGAAGATCTTGTTCGCCATCACGTATTGCAAGCCGGACTTGATGTCCTGAGTCAACCTCGTCGGCTGCACCGACGGCACAGTACGATCCTTGGGAAGAGTCGTCAGCACGGCTGCGGATAACACAAAGCAAATCCCCATAATGACGACGGCCGTCTGAATGCCGAAGTAGAAGTAAACGAGCGTTCCCAGCACAGGACCTAATATCATGAAAACAGCCTGGATCGTCTGATACAGGGACATTCCCTTCTGCATCTGAGATGCCGGCACATGCAACTTGAATAACTTCATGCCGGCCGGCTGTGAGAATTGGGACAGAATCGACGATACGAGCGTGGCGAAGAAAATAGCCTGCCAGCCGCCGACTATCAAGGCAAGAAGAACGATAAAGACGGAGGCTGCACTCAATAGATCACAAGCCACCATGGTACGCTTAGGCCTCCACCGGTCCGCGAAAGCCCCTCCGATAAAGGAGAAGATGAAAATTGGGGCGTACTCGGCTACAGAGATCAAGGAGACGGCGATCGGATCCTTATTCGTCTGCTCCGTTACGAAGAGGAGGATTGCAAAATTTCGAATCCAGATTCCAAGCTGCAAAAAGACGGCGGAGAAAAGAATGGAGCGGATAACCCGATTCGCAAAAAACGATCGATTGTCTGACACAGATGAGAGTTTAGCTGCATGATGATGCATACGGATCTACACCTTTCATAGTGGGTTGTTAATCCCATCATAAGGGGTGGCGAGCAGGCCAAACGCGCCATTTTTGAGCAGTGACGCGCATAATTTGGTACTGGAAATGGCTTCTTTTTGCGGTGATCGCGCAATGTACGAGCATACGCGGCAAAACACAAAAAGCGCCCAGCTGCAGGGCGCTCTTTCGTTTTAAATCCTCACGCTTATAAAATTAACTCGATCCAATTGCTTCGGTAAAAGGTTTCCTCCGAGAGATCTTCGTTAACCCCGATGGCCGCACGACTGCCGATCGCTGCGGCGATGACGAGCTGGGAGGGAGCGGCGGCCGCCGTATCTCCTGCGGCGTAGACTCCCCTTACGCTGGTTTTGCCGAAAGCATCGGTTATAATGGTATTTTTCTCGTCTCGTATGCAGCCTAAAATGTCGGCAAATGGACTGCCGGAATATTTCTGAATCCATTCGCGAGTCGGTTTATAGCTCGGGGCATTTATTGTCGGCATATAAGGGACCACGATAATATCAGGGTTTTTCTGCAATAGATGATCCAGTTCTTGATAGGAGTAATGCGGGATTACATCCAGTCCGCCTGATATGGTCTTCACGTTTGTGTCCGGTGCGACGGCGTAAACATTATAAGCATCTGTCATCGACAATAAGGTGTACGGAATAAGAAAATCAAAGTCTTCCGTCGTTGAATCCGCCAGGACGACTGCTGCCGTAGGCTTATTGGGATCGTAGGGAGGGATGTTCACTCCTTCTAGCGAACCAACCGGCTCCTGGCGGCATTTCCTTCATTCTCCTTGAAAGTATGTTTCAACCAGCCATGACCGGTTCCGCCGCGCGGTCAGAAGGTTCCCCGCGCTCTGCAGCCATGCCGGCAGGATTTTGTTTCAGATAGAGCTCCTTATAATAACCGTTCTTCTGAAGCAGTTCCTCATGGCTGCCGCTTTCGACGATCGTACCTTTGCGGACGACGAAGATCCGGTCCGCATGGACCACCGTCGAAAGCCGGTGTGCGATCATGATAATCGTCTTGCCCTTGCAGAATCGCTCGATCGACGATTGGATGAGCTCTTCGCTTTCGTTATCGAGCGCGCTTGTCGCTTCATCCAGCAGAATGAGCGATGAATCCTTCAGGAACACGCGAGCCAGCGCGATCCGCTGTTTCTGCCCGCCCGACAGCTTGGCGCCCCGCTCGCCAACCTCCGTCCCGTACCCGTACGGCAACGCGCTGATGAACTCGTGAGCGAATGCCCTCCTCGCAGCCTCCACAATCTCCTCCTCCGTCGCGTCTGGCCTCGCAATGGCGATATTGTCCCGCACCGACGAGCTGTACAGGAAATTATCCTGCGTGACGATGCCGATCTGGCTCCGGAGGCTTGCAAGCGAGTAATCCCGGATATCCTTGTCATCGATGAGCACGCGGCCCGCGTCGACGTCGTACATGCGGGTCAGCAGCTGCAGCACGGTACTTTTCCCCCCGCCGCTCTCGCCCACGAAAGCGTAGGTCCCTCCTTTGCGGAGCACAAACGACATGTTATGCAAAATCCTCTCCTTCCCGTCATAGGAGAATGCGACGCGGTCAAACACGATCGAATCGGACAGCCGGGCAAGGACTGCGGGCTGCTCCTTTTCTTTGATGCACACCGGCGTAGCCAAAAAATCGAAGACTCGCTGAAGCGCCACGCTGCCCTCCGCGACCACGGGAATCGCCTGAACCAGTGCAGCCACCGGCGCCCGCATGCGGTCGACATAGGCGAAGAAGGCGATCAGGCTTCCCAGCGAAAGGCGGCCGTCAATGACGAAGAGGCTTCCGGCTGCAACGACCAGGAACGGCGTTATGTCACTCAGCACATTAACCACGGCCAGCGATATCGCATGCGCTCCGGCCTGTTTGTCTGTCATCCGTTCGAACTGCTCCAGATGGCGTTCAAGCTGCTCGATGTCCCGCTCTTCCGACTGAAACAGCCTGGCGAGAATAGCACCCTGGATGCGCTCAAAGACGAAGCCGCTCAGCGCCGAACGGCAGCCCATCATCTGACGAGTCGTGCCTTTTACCCTACGGGAAAGGATGTGGGAGAGGGTGAACTGGATCGCGACCAGCAGCACGGCCAGCAAGGTTAGAACCGGGTTAAGCGAGAACATAATTCCCGTGACGAAGAGCAGCACGATCATCTCGATCCAAACGTTCGAGAATACCGCGGTCATATAGCCCCGGATTTTCTCAATATCGTCGAAGAACCGAGTACCGATCTCCCCGCTGCGATTGTCAGCGAAGTATTTCGTATCCAAAGCGTGAACCTTGGCGAACACGTCTTTCCGCAGAGCCGTGATGATGCGGTTGTTCGCTTTGTTCATGAAGTACTGCCGGACGTACTCCATCGGCGCCCGTACCGCGAAAAAGACGGCGATCATTACGCCTGCGATCAGGAACAGCTGTTCCATTTTGTCCGAATCGGTAAGCGTCTGGCTGCGCAGCAGTTGGTCGAACAGGTATTTGACCACGAGCGGCACGGAGAGCGGAATCAGGAACCGGAACAGACTTCCGGCGAAACCTAGTAGGTAGAGTGTTTTTTGCTTGCCTGCATAGGGCAGGAATTGTCGCAAGGGGTTCATGGCTGGCCTCCTGTTTCATGTAAGCTCGGTTTCATCTTAACGCAGGAGAGCCGCAGTCAACGCGCAAGGGTTGCGAGCCGCCGCGCATACGTTAGGGGCCTGCCACGCAATCCATTGCGCGCCGCACGCAAAAACAACCCAAAAAATGTGAAACCGCACCGCTTATTGATGGGCGGTGCGGTCTGGAAAACTCCGCTCTATTGCCGATTACCGGATCTTACTAGAAGAGTACACCTTTCAATACAAATCCTCCGCAGGCAAAATGCCGAGGCTTTTCGCCTTTCGAATGGCATCAACCCTTGAGTTGACGTGAAGCTTCTGGAACAGCTCCGTCAGTCCATATTCAAGAGAGCGCTGACTCACCATAAGCGTTTTGGAGATCTCCTTGTTGCTCTTGCCCTTGGCGAGCTCCCGCAGAAGACGGTCCTCCTCCCGTGTGATCGTGGTCGGCTCGTGCTCCGCGTCTCCCTGGACCTGAATTTCCTGTCGTCTTAGCTGCCTTAGCAGCTGCATCGGGATGATCGCCTGCTTCCTAGCTGCACAGCGGATGGCCAGAATGAGCTCTTCGCGAGTGGATGTCTTCGAAATGAAGCCCGATACGCCGGCCTCCATGAGGAGATTGAAATGCGGCGCGATTTCAAAACCGGAGTAGATGAGGATGACCGCGCCCGGCACGCAATCCAGCAGCTTGCGCGTCAGATCGGCGCCGTTGATGTTCGGCATGTATAGATCCAACAGGATGACGTCGAATTGATGGAGGCGCACCAAATCAGGCACAAGGTATACATCTGTCTCGATCGTGACGTTAATGTCCGGTTCCGATTCGATAAGCATTTTGGTCCCTTCGACCACCGAGCGGTGGTCGTCAACAAGCAGGATATTCATATCTTTCACCTCTCGTTCATATGCTTGGGGAACTGTATGGTGACATGGAAGCCCTTGCGGGGCGCCGACCGGAAATCGACCTTGCCTTCAAGGCTCTGCACCCGTTTCTCGATGCCAGCAATGCCCATGTGCTGGAATGAACCTTCCAAGCGCGACAGCCGCACGCCTACGCCGTCGTCCGAGTAACGGAACGTAAAACAACTGTCCTCGTCCGTCAGCGACATAATCACCTTCGACGCCCTTGAGTGCTTGGTGGCGTTGTTCAGCAGCTCTTGGACGATCCGGTAAACGCCGAGAATTTGATCTTCGTCCAGCGAGCCGGCCATCTCATCCGCATGAAACTCAATTTCGTAGTTAGCGAACATGCGCAAATAGGCGAACAAGCTTTTCAGAGACTCGACCAGCCCCATTTTCAACAGAAAAGGCGGCCGCAGTTCGTTGCACGTAATCCGGATCTGATGGATCGCATCAAGCAGCCCTTCTTCGATTTCGGCCAATTCTGAGCCGGTACTGGTGTCGAACGAATTGGACGAACGAAGCGATTCGAGCTTCCGGTACCAGATGATCAGATCCTGCAGCACCGAATCATGCAGGTCGCTCGACAGCGACGCCCGCTCCTTCTCCGACAGCTTGAACAGCAGCCGGAGCATCCATCTCGGCGTTTCGCCCCTTGTCATCATCTCTTCCATCCGTTTCATCAGATCCTCAGTCCGGTACAGGTTGTCGTATAGGATCGTTACATAACGAACGGCCGTATCAAGCCATCTCTTCTCAGCCTCGGGCAGCGGACGGTTCAGTCCGATGGACAGCCATACCGGCTGCGGCTTCTCGCCTATGCGAATCCGGATCGTATTCGCGTCACGCTCCCCGCCTGAGGGTTCGGATACGCAAGACGGTTCATCCTTCGCTTCGACGATCGCCACCTCGGAGATGCAGAGTACGGCCTGCACCTCGTCGATCAGCCTGTCTTCCAGCTCCGATACCTTCATGACGCCCGCGAGGTCTTTGGATAGGCGATTCAAGCTTGACTGCAGGAAACTGGAGCGTTCCTCGCTCCGGATCAGCTCCCGCTCTTCCTGCTTGCGCCTCGTAATATCCTTGATGATGCCATGAATTCCGTTTAGCTGGCCTGACAAGAAAATGGGCACAAACGTAATGCTCACGATTCGCTCTCCGCCTGTCATGTCCGCAAGCCGGCATTCGACGTCCCGGGGTGTGCCATCTTCCATAACTTCGAACAGCGTTTCGTAGACCAGACTGTGGTCCTCATCGAAAATCATCCCCATGAAGCACTGATTGGTCATTGTTTCTCGCTGGATGCCCGTTATTTGCTCAAATGCCTTGTTCGCATGCGCAAAATAAAGCCCCTCTAGCACAATGGTGAAAACTCCGTCCAAGTTGTGCTCAAACAAAGACTTGTACCTCTGCTCGCTCTCCTCCAGCGCGAGCTCGGCGCGCTTCTTGTCCGTGATGTCAAGCATGATGCCGTCCAACCGCTCCACCGCTCCTTCGTTGTCCAGGTGTGGATGGATAATCAGCTGCCCCCAGCGCGGCTCACCGGGATGATGGATCCAGCGGAACTCCTGGCGCACCGGCAATCCCCGGTCGAGCTTTTCCCTCACTTCGCCCATCAGGAGCGCATTGTCGTCCGGATGGATATGGTCATGCAGGCGGATCGGACTCCTGATAATCTCTTGCCTTGGCAGGCCGCTGATTTTCTCCACGCTTTCAGAGATGAAAGTATATTGGGTGAAGTCCTTATCCGTGGACCATACCGCGGCGTTTACGTTGTCCAGAATGTTCTCGAGCAGACGCTCGGCCCGTTTGCGCGCCGTAACATCCCTTACCACCGCTACTACGTAGTTGACGTTTCCATCTCCGTGCAGCACCGGCATAACCTTAGTCTCCACTTCCAGAATGCGACCGTCTTTATGCTGCACCTGGTAGCCAATATCGACCGGCGTTCGGCCTTGTACGGTCTGAACCAGCGATTGCCTCACCCGCTCCTGATCCTCCGGTACGATGAGGGCGAAAGCGTCCATCCCCTCGTATTCCTCCACGCTATAGCCGCTCTGCGTAAGGATGGAAGGTGACACGTAACGGACGATGGCTTCGCTGTCGACCACCACAATCGTATCGGATGTATGCTCGGCAACAATCCGGTACATTTCTTCTCTGCCGCCTGCTATAAAACTCTGATTATCGCTCATGGACAATACCCCTCTTAGCCTTGTCTCTTAGTCTCGTTCCATTATACCGGAGTTTCCTCCGTCACATCGCGCAAAAATACGGGCCGTCCCCGCAAAAATAGACTTAAATAGCTCCCATGGGCCTGTGCCATTTTCAACTAGTCGGCCATTGCGCTTTCCTTTCCCCCCAGTAATCAATCCCAACCAGTTCCGATTCTGGATGTTGTTCAGCGATTTTGGCAAGCAAATGCATGGGGTTGGTTCGAATCCATATTTTGCCTTAAGAAGAAGATCGAAAAAGACGCAGGGAGTAATTCTCCTTGCGCCTTTTCCGGTCAAAACGTATTCGGAAGTGGTTTCTGAATCAGCACTTCATCCGCAAATCGTTGGATCACTAAAGTGTGAAGTCGCCCGCGAACTGAAGATCAAGGACAACACGCTATACGGCTGGATGAAGAAGTATAGTGGTGAACCGGAGATCGTTGCGGCGCAAGCGTTTAAGTCCGAAGACCATCAGCTCAGGGAGTTGCAAAAGCAAATACGAGATCTGCAAGAGGAGAACGAAATCTTAAAAAAAGCAATGCACTTCTTCGCGAAAGACCGTCGGTGAAATATACGTTCATCCACGAACACCGCTTTGAGTACCGACTGGAGACGATGTGCAGCGTATTGAAAGTATCTCGCAGCGATCTCCGAGCGAACGGTGACGCGGATCATGAACGAGCAGCAGTGGCGGTCCCGGACAGTCAAGAAGTACAAAGCGACCACCAACTCCAAACACAGTCTACCCGTGCAGGACAATGTGCTGAACCAAGAGTTTACGGCCAGCAAGCCCAATGAAAAATGGGTGCAACACGCAGCTGATTTTGAACGCCAATACCACTTTAATGCGATAAATCAGTGAATTCTGTGTCTACTATCTTGACAGAGGTCCAGCTGTAAGTAGTGGCTGTATGAAAAAACTCTTTGCTGATCTAATTCTTCCTCGCAACATGGGAGCGAGCCTGTACACCCTTCTTCCACAAAGAAACAGATTTAAGCCCGTTTTTCAAAGTCATTTGTACTTTATCTGATTTATGACCGTCTAAACATAGGGATTCAAAACTGCTTATGATTTTATTCGAGATGAATAATTATGATTTATTGATATATTTTATCTCTAAATCTTAAATTAAATATAGTTAGAAATATATTACACTAATTATAGTTGCAAACTACACTAATCAATACAGATGACAAAACATGGAAGCATGTCTCTCTTTTTTACTGATTTCCTGCATATGACTTGCATCTTTTTTACCAGTTATGAAACTGTGAAATGAAAGTAAATTACTTCATTGGATCTCATTAAAGTTAACACGGTGGGGCTTCCGCAAGACGTATAGTAAGCTATTTTTCAATTACTATTTGAGCTAGGAGGGTTAAATGTTAAACTCATATCTTGTAGTTCTAAAAATACCTAGCATGTTACGATACATGACAGGTCTCGTATTTACCAAACTTGGCGGTTGGATGTGGAGTACTGGTTTAGTTCTATTTGTTTTGTACAAATATGATCATTCAACTGAGTTATCAGGTTTAGCTGTACTATTTAGTGTCATACCTGGTGTTATCATCTCCCCGGTGGTTGGAGTATTGATTGACAAATACGATCCTCGAAAAATAATTACGATTGGTCAAACGCTAACTGGTTTATTATGTGCATTGATCCCCGCTCTGTCCCTTCTTGGTGTTCTTCATTTTGGGATTCTGATGGTAATCGTCACATTGTTAAGTTTGATTCGACCGTTAGTAACTACCGCTTATCGAGCTTTGTTGCCCGCTCTCGTTCCCGCCAACCACTGGGATCAAGCCAATGCCCTGGACGGCATTATCCAAGAAACAGCCGTGATTATGGGACCAGCAATTATTGGTCTCTTAACCGGTTTTCTTAGTGCCGATGACGCGATGTTTGGAATATCTCTATTCTGGATGTTGGGTGCCATCGGTGGAACTGGCATAAAAAATGCACCGCAGAACTCAAGTAACGAACAAACTAAATTGCTACAAGGTGCTTGGTCAGGTTTACGTTTCCTTTTGAAAAACCCTTCCTTGAGAGGTCTTTCTTTTGCTATGCCATTTTACACAATGACTTTTGGGGTTTTCTATGTGGGCCTTCCCATTCTAGTAGAAGAAAGACTTCATTGGGAAGCGGCAGCCGTCGGTGGGCTTTGGACAATTCTTGGTTGTGCTTCCTTGGCGTCTAACCTCTTCTTCGGACGATACAATTCGCAAGGACGTGAAAGAAACAATTTAGCACTTGGAATGTTCATTAGTTTAGGCGGTTTCGCATTGGTCGCGATCTCCACGAATTTAATCCTGATCATTTGTGGCTTATTGATCATCGGTAGTCAGCAGGGGCTTGTCGATATTAATCTCCATTCGCTCCGCCAAAGGCGAACGGATCCTCAAATGTATGGACGCGTCGTTTCTTTAGGAGGAATGTTAATGTCGTTAGGCAGCCCAATCGGATCTAGCATAGCTGGAGTCACTCTTTCGAAGTCCTTGACTCTTACTCTCTTACTTCCAATTTTTTTCGGAGCTTTGCCGTCTTAATGGTTATGTTATTAATACCTCGTAAGGAAAATAACACTCATATTTCATAACTTTGATTTTTTGGAAAACAGTCTGGTCGTAACCGGAAGTAACTGATAATTTCGAAACATTCCATAAACCCTAAAACAGCTAAGGGACAATAATAAAGACGCCTAGGAATTCTAAGGCGTCTTACGTTCATTTGAGCTTATTTCCGATCAATTTTTATATCAGTTTTACATCAAGGCTTTAATTTAGGTATCGTTAATCATGCGCTGGAAATCCTCGCGCTTTGTAACCTGAGTACCGGTTATGGCTTCATCTGCATAAATATCAACCAGCACCCAGTCGCTTCGTTTGCTAACGAGATCGGTGTAATAGGCGACTTGCGACTTGTAGCTGCTCAATTGCTCCTCGGTGTCGGTACTTACGCGAGCGTAAGGGGCGACGCGAAAAACATCCGATAACTTTCCGGCGTTGCGATCGGATATTTTCCTACTTGCTTTAATTACTTCTACTTCGAGAGCCATGATGTTGTCCCGGTAATCAAAGATACTGCCAGTAATTGTTTTATCATAGCGATTTGCATGCTGTACCGGATGAGTTTATGGTTCATAAAAACCTCCCAATAATCCAGAAAAGCTGAAAAACAGAGATGCGCAACAAACATTATCACGTGTGCGCATCTCTGTTTCCGCCTCTGTTTTGGTTGCTTCTCCTCCATTAACCCTATCCGGCGGACAGTGGTTAGCCGTCCTCATAGGCTTCAAACCTCTTCCAGGATCGCTGCAAGCCGCCCCCATTGCGCTGAACTGTGGCTGGACGGAAGTATCATTATCCCTCCGCATGGGTCTTCGCCTTAAATGGAACTGCAAGAAAATTACTTCCTTGCAGTCTAAAAACTTTGTTCCTACAACCGTCCTCTAAGGAAAGGATTATGCCCGGTTCCTTTTCCCGACGGCATCGCACCGGGCACCCCGTCCGCTTCCAGCAGCGGTCGAACGACCAGCTTCACCGGCCACTCTCCGCTCTCGAAGATCGCCCGGTATAGCTCGGCGCGGTCGCTTTCCGGCAGCCCCGCCCCTTGCAGCGCTTCTTTCCAGGCCTGCTCCGTGATCGTCCACAACCGGGACTCCGGCAGATCGTACGCGCAGGACAAAGCTTCCATGATCGAAGCCAGATTGACCTGCGTCCCCAGCGATTGAACGTAAAAAATCAGCTTGTGAATCGTCTCGTTGTACAGGCTGTTGGAATAGCCGGGCCGTATGCGGTACCCGGGATCGCCGATGCCGTGCTTATCGAGATACGGCTGATGCAGGCGCACCGAATCGTGGTCGCGGAGCAGCAGCCCCTTCACTTGATTGCGCTCCAGAACCAGGCAGCAGTTCTGCCCGTGAATTTCCGGGACGATTCCGATCTTGAACAGCCGCATCACCACGTCATAGAACAGGTGCGCAAGGTCGCTATAGAAGCTGAACACCTCTTCGCGGGAAAGCTCCTTGCCCAGGATTTCCGACAAAATATGCCGGCCTCCCAAATGGACGCCAAACGCGGACATCGGAATCACCTTGCGTTCCGCCTCAAAAAGCTCCGGCGGGTATAGGCGAAGCTGGGCGGCCAAATGGCGCGGATGGTCGTCGAACAGCCCCATCGATGCCGGCATGTATCCCCACCAGTGCCGCTCCTCGCATAGGAAAACCCGGCCCGGCAGTGTGTCGTCGCAAGCTATGGCCTGACGCAGCAGCTTCTCCCCGGCCAAGCCGTTCAGCAGCTTCACGACCGGCAAATAGCGGGCGGCGCCCAGCGACAGCACGCTGACCGGCAGCTTGAGCATCGCCACAGCGGCCACAGCGTTAACGTCCGCTCCGCTCCCCACCTCCACGATGGATGGCGGAGCAAGAGAACGCAAGGAGGAGGTGGCTAGAAATTCACCAGCCTCCGCATCCAGCACCACGATCGTCCCCTCCTCGATTTCCCGGATAAAGCGGGACAAAATCACCTGCTGAAGCTGCCACGGGTGCACAGGCAGAGGCACGTATTCGTCCGGCCTAAGCCCCCGCCGCTGCATCTCGTCCTCCACGGCGGCCCGCTGCTCAGCCGCAAGCAGATCCAGGCAGGACAACGGCCCTTCCGGGCACCCCCGTACGACCGAATCGGCGCGCACCGCTACCCAGCGCAGGCGGATCGGCTCCCCGAACTCCGCCGAATACTTCAGGCAGTCCTGCTCGGTAAACCCGATTTTCGCTTTGGCCGACGGATGGAACGGGCGATCGCGCAGCGCAGCGATTCGTTCTCCTTTGATAAACCACTCGTAAGCCGAGGACGGAGCAAACGCCAGCAGCCCCTCCGCGCATTCCGGGCTCAGGCTCAACGCAAGCTGCCGGGCCGCCACCTCCACGCCGGTCAAAAAGTCTGTAACCCCCGGATGGCTGTAGGCTTCCTCCGACAACACCGCACGCAGCACCGTTTTCGCCAGCTCCGCCGAAGAGTTGATGAAAGCCCAGCTTCCGTCGGACGCGCGTTTAAAAATCGGAGAATCCTGCACCCACTGAACGCCAAGCCTGGGGCTGTCTTCAACCAAAAACGCGATTTCCCCGGCAAAAATGCGAATCGCTCCATTATCGCCATACCCGCCGTATAACCGCCGGATCTGCTCGGGCGCGGCCGACAGCGTCCCGAAAGTCCCCTCATCCAGCCGGAAAAACCGCTCCGTCAAAAAGGCGTTCATCAAATCGCCGATAATCCGTAACTCCGCCGCCTGCCGTCCTGATTCAATTGTCCATGTTCGCATGGTATGCATGATCATTTCCTTCCGCTAAATAATAAAATTTCGGGTGCGGGTGCCCCAAAAAATCGTGGTGCGAGATCGTCCAGCAATAAGCGCCCGACTTCTCGAACACAACGATGTCGCCGACGCGCAGCAGCTCGACTTCGGCATCCGCATGCAGCCGGTCCTTGGGCGTGCAAAGCTCGCCGACTAGCGTCACCTTGCCCCGCCTGATCTCTGGCCTGGCGAAAGGATACGCCCAACGCTCCGCCGGCAAGATAGCAAATGGATGATTATGCCCCCAGGAAGCGGGCAGCCGGTTGTGGTGGGTCCCTCCCCTCAGCACAGCAAAATGCCGATCATGCGAAGGCTTGATATCGATCACCTCCGCGGCGTAATAACCGTGGTCTGCTACGAGAAACCGGCCCGGCTCGAACCACAACTGAACTCTGGCTAGCCTTTTTCTAGCTTCGCTTCGTGCGATCAGGGAAGTGAACAAGGCCCAGTCGAACGCCGGAGCGTCATCGTAAGGGACGCCAAAGCCACCTCCCGCGTTGACGATCTCAATGTCCAGACGGTAGCGTTCCATCCACTCTTCCGCTTTTCGCAAATACAGCTCGATCATTTCGGCATGCAGCTCCGCCCGCAAGTTGTTCGAGAGCGAGTGAAAATGAAAGCCGCATAACCTAACCGCGCCCCGCCCTTCTTCCCGTATAACGGCGATCGCTTCATCAAGCAGCTCCTCGTCCAGCCCGAAGGGGGTCGGACGGCCGCCCATCGTAATTTGGGTCTGCGGCAACGCGCTCGTTCTCAGGTTCATGCGCAGCAAAATCCGGACCGGCTCGCTCCGCCCTTGTGTAAGCCGGATCAGCCTTCTCAGCTCCAGCAGGCTTTCCACATGAATATAGGAAACATTATGCCGGATGGCCGCCTCCAGCTCCGCTTCCTTTTTGCCGGGGCCGCCAAACAGAACCGGAACGCTGCCGCTCACCTCCCTGACCTTGAGCAGCTCGCCGGCGGAGGCTACCTCAAATCCGTCGATCAGCGGCAGCAGCGCTTCGATAATGCGCCGGTCCGGGTTGGCTTTAATCGCGTAAAACAGCCCCGTCCGTTCCGGCATATACCGCCGCATCCTTCGCACATGCGCGCGAATGCCGCCCAGGTCATACAGATAAGCGCAAAACGGCTCCCGGCTTTCCGCTTGCAGCCTGTTGATCGCTTCCCGCACGTATGCTTTCATGTCCAATCTCCCATATCCCGGTAGTCGTTTCGCTTTTGCATATAGGCGCGAAACGCCGTATTTCGGTCATCTCCCAGCACATAAATGCGCACCCCGCGCTCCGCCCACATCCGCATTTCCTCCCTGCTTCTCGCAACCGCGGCGTACGGAACCCCGAGACGCTGCGCGGCCGCATGCAGCCGCTCCAACTCCCGCCGCACCTCCGGATGCCCGGTTTGCCACGGCAAGCCGAGGGATTGCGACAGGTCCGCCGCGCCTTCCAGCACAAACCCGATCTGCGGATGGGCTAAAATGTCCTCGCATTGCCTAATACCTTCCATGTTTTCGATCATCGGCACCACCATGACCGCTTCGTTGGCCTCCCGGATATACTCCGTCAGCGAATATTTGGCGAACGCACCCGGCCGGCCGCTATTGAGGCTGCGGCTTCCAAGCGGGTGGTAATACGCCCAGCGGACGGCTTCCTCGACCTGCTCCCGCCGCTCGACATGAGGGATGACGATGCCCTGCGCTCCGCAGTCCAGCACCTTCAAGATTTCGGAGCGGTTCACACCCGAAACGCGGACCAGCGGAGTCACGCCCATCAATTCGGCGGCGCGGATCAGCTCCTCGACGCTTTCCATGTTCGTAGAAGCGTGCTCGCAATCGATAATGACGAAATCGTATTCGGCATGGCCGATCATTTCCACGATCACGGGATGCGGAATGGAGACGAACAGGCCGAACACCGGCTGTTTACGGTTTATTTTCAGCTTAAGCGCATTGGGTCTCATAACGCCGCTAGACTCTCCCTCGCCAGCCGCAGCGGGTTGAGCGGTTTGCGGAAATACAGCTCGCCGTCGCCGTACAGCCTCCGCTTGGTCATCTCCTCCACCAACGCGTCGGTGCTAAACAGGTCATAGCCTTGAAAACTTTCCCCATACTCGGGATATTGCCGCTGGTATTCCAAGATGACCGCCGCGCACAGGCTCCAGAACTTCCGCTCCGCAAGCCCGAACGTCTCCAGGGTCCAGGCGATCTCGCTCATGCAGATGAAAAAGAACGCGTCATACACATAATCCCGCACTTCCGGCATCGTCTCGGCGTGGATGAACGAATACCGGTTGAATTTGCGGTGCGCTTCCGGCTCGGGATGCAGCTTCGGCGCCCGCTTCGGATGCCGCAGCCTGCCCGGGACAAAACGCACCCCGTCGTGCAGATCCTTGACGATGATCCGCTTCGGCAGCCCGTCCTTCAGCACGAGAATGATGTTCTGCGCGTGAGATTCCAAGGCGATGCCGTGCGCATACAGCAGATGGATCATCGGCAGCGTCAGCGTTCGGACGAGCGCTTCGCTCCAGGTTCCGATCCCGTGCCGCCGAACGGCGTCTTGGATGAAAGGCACGCCGTTTTGTTGCACCAGCGTCAGCGCGTTTAGCGGCCAAGCCTCCTCTTTGTCCCGCAAATGAACGGATACGTTCTCCCGCCAGATCGCTCCGAGCGAGCCGTAGGCGCTGCCGTACTGAACCGCGGGCAGCCTATCGTACCGGAAGGACACCCCCATAATTTCTTTAAGGATGCCGAATCGCTCACGCTGCAGCAGCTCGTCCTCGCGGATCAGGCCATCCAGCCAGTCGCTGATCAACGGGGCGTTTTGCGTCGTATGGTGCGCCAAAATGCGGCCGGTCGAGGTGTTGGTGATGCCAAGCGACAATTTGAGATAGGGAGCCTGCGGGTGCTCTCTGTGCGACAGCGTGCGGATCGATTGCTGCGCCCGGTATACTCCGTCTGACAACCCGAGCGGAATAAGCTCGCGGCTTTGCCGCTGGCGGGTGAAAACGGATTCGAGCCGATGCTCCCACTGCCAGGGATGGACGGGGATGAACGTATACAAGCTTCCGTCGCCCTCTTCCCGCAAAATCCGGCCGAACCGGTCCATATCTTGTTCCGTCAAATGCGGCCGGTACAAATCTTCCGCCGTAGAGCCCGCAGCCAGCGCCGTATCGGTCAGCTCCCGTTTGACGGCGACCCAGAACAGGCGGATGGGCTGATTGAATTCGGGACCGTACGCCAAATTGTCCTTCAGCGTAAAGCCGATTCTGGACTTGTAGCTGGGGTGGTAAGGATGCCCGTCTGTCATATGGCTTTCCAGCGCATCGTAGTGCTTGTCGCCGTCCGGGATGCGCTCCGGCAGCACGGCCCTGCACTGGCTGTCCTTGGCCAGCGTTTCCAGCAGTTCGCGGACAAACGAGCCGATCCGCTCTCCCTGCAGGCGGTTAAGCACCAGCTCCTCCAGAAATAGATGCAGATCGGCGCAGGGCTCCCCTGCTCTTCGGATGGATCCCTTAGCGATTTTCACCCGGCCGAACGAATATTTCTCCTCCGCCTCGCAGGTATAGACGACCGGCTGTCCGTCCGCGCCGATGCCGTGCGTGCGCCAAATCCCCCCGTTTTTCGCGTAGTCCAGGATGCCTTCGAACCATAACGCCTCAAGCGTCTGGCGCATCATTCTCTCCTGCACGTCGGCATAGCCCGCCGGTTTGTGGTCAGGCAAACGGATCGTAGTCTCCACATGGCTCACCCTCTCTTCTAAGCAAATTGTTCACTTCCACATAAGACGGCGTTTCGCCGTTACCCGCAAGACAGCTCAGCATATTCCGCTTGGCCCGAAACGTTTCGGCCGTCAGCAAATGCTTGGCGAAAGGATTAGCGCTTCTAGTGTATTCCCGCATTAGCATGTCGCGGGCGATTCCCCAGAACTGCTCTTCCGAAGCGTTCACGTCCCGAGCTATGGAATGAATGAGCAAGCCCAAATGGTTTACGAAAAAATAATACCCCGTCCTCTTCCAAGCCTCTTCCCTCGGATAGAACAGGGGACCGGGCGGGGACGGAGCCTCCTCCTCGTTCGCATGCGCCTTGTCGATTTCGACGCTGACGCCTTCCAGATCGCGGATGATGAAGGCGGCCGGCATGCCGCCTTGCACGGTGAGCAGCGTGTTCTGCAGATGGGCCTCGAAATGAATGCCTTGCTCCCCGGCGAGGCGCACGATCGGCAGCATCGACAGCTCCAGATAGCGCTCAAACCAGCGCTCGATGGGAACCTCGCCGCCGCCGAGCAGCGTCATGAGGCGCGACGGTTTTCCCGGCCGCGGCGCTTCCACCAGGCTGGCCAGCACATAGGTGCAAGATGGATCGAACTCGATCGGACGGTAGACAACCGTAAACTGCCGGGTCAGCTCCTCCTCCTCGAAGCGGCACGTGCCAATGCCCGTTTCGTAAGCGATACCCGCGGGCGAGTCCGGGCCGAATCCGCCCCGCCGCAGCAAATAGCGGGAAGCATCTAGCGTTCTGCGCATTTGCTCGCCGCTGTTGGTGCGGACTAAATTGGTAATTTGCATATTCAAAGGCAGCTTGATATTGCAGTTCATCTCGGGGATATAGACCGTGCGCACCGAAGTGGTCGGATAAGCGAGCGGCCCCAGGCTGCCTAAGGGGATCAATTTCCCGTCGCGGATATATTCGCGAACCTTGGCGAGGCCCAGCACGTGCCGGTATTGCCAAGGATGTACAGGCAGCGGGGCGTATTCGCCGCTTTGGCCGCCAAGGACGTGCCGCAGATGGTCCTGCACGCTTTCATGCGGCGGCACTTTTCCGCCCTCTGACACCCATTCCTCCCGGTACACATCCCTCCTTACGGCAAAATAGCTTAGCCGGAACGAGGAGCGCAGCTCCGGACTGTAAAGCAGCACATCCCGCTCGGTAAATCCGGACATGTTCTTGGGAAAAGGATGAAACGGATGCCCGTAAATCAGCGCCTGCTCCGACGAACGGTAGTCGAACACGCCATGCTCTGCCGCCCGTTCGATAAATAACGCCAGGTTGCGGCAGCTATTTCCGACTTGTTCCACAAAGCTGCGTTTCTTCTCCGCCGTAATCCATAGCCCGCCCGTTAACGGGCCTTCGTTCTCCGTAAGCTCGCCGACGATCCAGCGCACCAGCTCTTCGTACCCGACGGCGCCTTCCTCCCCGCTCCCGCCGAGCCAGCGCATACTGTGATATTCATGCTCTCCTGCGGCGGAATAATAAGCAAGCTTGCCGAAAACGGTAACCCCGCTTGCCGGAAATACTACGGCATAGTCCAGCGTGCGGGCATTCAGATCGATGTGCCTGCGTCTTTCGCGTCCCAGCTCGCGGATATAACAGTTCAGCAACAGCTTGCACGTATGCTCGTTCGCTTGCTTCAGGCTTTCCGGCCGAAGCTTGCTTTCCGTCCCCAACAATGATGCCAACCTTCTTTCCTGGAAAAATAAAATAGTCCAACTGCTTCACATATTAACCGCGCTCAGCATGGAGCGGACGCTACGGCGGCTGAGGCCAAAGCCTCCGCTACCGACCGCTCGAAGATGTCCAGCACTTCCTCCGTCTCCCGCTGGGTGATCGTAAGCGGAGGAAGAAAGCGGATAACGGCGGAGCGGCGGTCGCCAACCTCCACGATCAAGCCGTTTTGAAAGCAGCTTCGTTGGATGGCTGCAGCCAGTTCTCCATGCGGCGGATAGTGGCCGAGACGGTCCTTCGGGCCGGCGGTGTCGACCATTTCCACCCCGATCATCAGCCCGCGGCCGCGAACGTCGCCGATCGCCGCGTATTTTTCTTTCAGGGCGCCAAGCCTTGCCATGAACTGCTCGCCGCGTTTTTGCACGTTAAGGAGCACGTCATGCTCCCGGATATAGCGAAGCGTCGCCAATCCCGCGGCCATGGCAAGCTGGTTGCCGCGGAAGGTTCCGGTATGCGCGCCCGGCTGCCACACATCCAGCTCCTCCTTGTAGATCACCAGGGACATCGGCAGGCCGCCGCCGATCGCTTTGGAGCAAACGATGACATCCGGGACGATCCCGGCATGCTCGAACGAAAACATCCGCCCCGTGCGGCCGATCCCCGTCTGCACCTCGTCGATGATCAGCGGCAAGTTTCGTTCGGCCGTAATGCGTCTTAGCTCCCGCAGCCATTCCAGATCGGCGGGAATCGCTCCTCCCTCGCCCTGCACCGTCTCCACGATAACGCCGCAAGGCGCGGCGATGCCGCTTTCGCAGTCGTCGAGCAAGTTTTCGATATACCGTGCGCTCAGCTTCGCGGTCATCCCTCCGCCCATCCCGAACGGACAGCGGTATTCATAAGGAAAAGGCCGCCTGCGTCGAACCGTGATAGCCGCCATGGAAGGCAAGCACGGATTTGCCTTTGGTTGCATGTTTGACCAGCTTAATCGCCGCTTCTACCGCGTCGGCCCCGGTCGGGCCGCAAAATTGGATTTTGCTGCGATCCTTTAATTCCTCGGGCAATAACGAGAACACTTCCTCCATAAAATCCACCTTGAGCGGAGTGGCGAGATCGAGGGTGTGCAGCGGGATTTGCCGCTCAAGCGCGCTGCGGATCGCCTCCAGCGCCACTTCATGATTATGCCCCAGCGCCAGCGTGCCGGCGCCGGCCAGGCAGTCATAGTACGTCCGGCCTTCCGTATCCGTCACCGTGATGCCCTTCGCGCTGCTGATAACCAGCGGAAAATGCCGGGGATACGTGCGGGCATTGGACTCTTTTGCTTCCTGCCGCCTTAAATATTCGTTTTGTACATTGCGGACCTTTGCTGACATATCGGGCCTACGCTCCTTTATTCTCGTCTATCGATTCCAAGTAAGCGCCTCTTCAAACAGGTATTCCAAATAGATGCGGATGACATCGCGCGAAACGCCCTCATACGGAACAACATGGTGGATCATGTCGGGCAGCGCATTGACTTCCAGGATGCCGCCGGACGCCTCGGTGACAGGAACGGCGATATCCGGGCAGCGAATATCGATGCCGGCGACGTCAATCTGCAGCGCCTTGGCGGCTTCAACGGCCATAGCCGCGTTAGCCGGACAGATCAAATCCGTGCGGTCGGCATAAATTTCGCTGATTTCCCCGGCCGGAGCGTTGCGAATATCTTGCAGCTTTACCAGACATCCCGCCGGAACGATATCGTCTAGCGCCACGCCTTGCTGGTCCAGCGCCGCCAGCAAGCGCTTTGAATCGGTTTTGATTTCGGCAAACGCCTCGATCTCGCCGATCTCGCTTTGGCGGATTCGGGTTTCGTTCAGACGCCGGATCAGCTCCCTGAGCGATGAAGCGCCGTCGCCGGTCACAAAGGCAGGGCGATACTCGGTAACCGCCGCGATGCGGTAGTTGATCACCAGGACGCGATAATCCGCCCCCGGCACAAACCGCTGGAGCATAACCTTACCGCCATAGCTTCCCGCCCTTTGGATAGCCGTTTCAAGCTGCGGCACGGTCCGGACGTCCAACGTGACGCCGGCGCTGCCGCTTGCGTCGAGCGGCTTGACCGCAACGGACAAATGAGTTTGCAGGAACCGGACCGCTTCCGCCCCCGTTTCCGAAACGACCATATAAGGCGGCACGGGAAGCCCCCGTTGCGAGAGCAGCAAATTTGTAGCCTCTTTATTCTTGGCCAGCAGCCCGGCAATCAAGGACAGCCGATGCGATCTCGTTTTGTTGATCACGATGCTCCTGCCCTGATAGCTCAGCTCCAAAAAATCCTCGCACCCCGCAAGGAGCAGCCGGCAGCCGATGCCCATTTCTCTGGCTTTGTTGATCAGCAGCCGGTTAAGCGCATTTCGGCTCCCGGTCGGATACGTCAATGATAACCCCTCCTTCCTATCCGGCGAGCTTTGCCTTTGTTGACTTAAGGAGGGTTTGTGAAAGCCCGTCGGATTGTTTTGATGATAATGATAATCACTATCATTTATAAAACTATCTTACGTGACCTGATTTAAAATTGTCAATATTTATATTTAAAGGGAAAATATTCATCTTTTGCACAGAAAAGGAATGCGGAAGCGAAAGCCATCGGCCATGCGGGTTGCGCTAGACCGACGGCGCGGAAACGGCAGAACATGCTTTTTGATATGGCGGCAGGAAAGCCGATATTCATATTCTGACAAGGGGATTCTAAGCGGGTACCGATATCGTCGGCGTGGCAGTGATGTAGCGGTTATCTTTGATGGAGAAGGCGTATTAAGTCCGTTTGGGGCACGTCGAACAGTAATCGCCCGGCTCATCCGACGTCAAATAATAAAGGCAGCAGGTTTTACGCACTCTTAGCGGCTTGTCGTAACCGTCCCTGAACACTTTCGGACTGTCGAACCGCTTGAGCGGATTGCGGGATTCGCCGAACAGGCGGGGCGGCGCGTCGTGAAGCAAATAATGATAATCCTCTTTCATCCGCCGCTGTTGCTCGGGCCCCGCTCCTTCCGCAAATTTTTTCTCATACAACCAATAGACATAAATGGCCGTGTTTTCCCATAACAGCGCTTTGGAGATCCGCGCCGTTTTGGAAACGCCGTTCCATACCCGGGACAGATTACCGGCAAACATCCGTTCAAGGATCAGATCGCGCCATTCGCTGCGCTGATCCGCTTGCGGCTCGCTGGCCTGCCAGTCTTTCAGCCGCGCCTTGGGCAGCCAGGCCTGCCCCTGATAGCACGACTCGATCCAGCCGTTCTCCAGTTCCAGGTTCAATCCCTTATTGAAGCAAGACATCGCGTATAAATTGGAAGCGATAACGAGAAAGGCATACCGCTTGGCGAAAAGCGAGACGGCCGCCGACTGCGAGTCGGTCTCGAAAATGCCGCTTACGCCGCGAAAATAAGCCTCGCTTCTCTCCGGATTTAAAAGGTCGGTAAACGGAATGGAGAACGTCCGGTCGGCGGAAGGCTCTCGGGTTAAGCGGTACTCGTCGGACAGCACCTGAAATTCCTCCGGCTCAAGCCAGGTGGCCATAGCGTTGTTCTTCATGAACATTCCTGCCCCTTCCATGTGGAATGCACAGCGGTGTGCCAAACAGCGGATCGACAGCAATTTCGCAGTCCATCCGAAAGACGGTGCGGACCATCTCGCGGGTCACGATCTCCTCTGGCCGTCCCTGGGCGTAAATGGACCCTCCGTGGACCGCGACGATATGATGGGCGTAGCGGCAGGCCAAATTCAGATCGTGCAGAACCATCACAATCGTGCGACGCTCCTTCTCGTTTAATTCGAACAGCAAATCGAGGATTTCGATCTGATGGCTCATATCGAGGTAGGTCGTCGGTTCGTCGAGCAGCAACGTTTCCGCTCCCTGGGCGAGCGTCATGGCGATCCAGGCGCGTTGGCGCTGCCCTCCCGACAGCGCGTCCACCGGTCGGTCCGCGAGTTCCGTCAGGCGTGTGGCCTGAAGCGCCAGGCGAACCATCCGTTCATCCTCGCGCGACCATTGCTTCAGCCAGCTCTGGTGCGGGTATCTTCCCTGCCTGACGAGCTGGCTCACCGTCAAGCCTTCCGGGGAGGAAGGACCTTGCGGCAAAATGGACATCCGCTTGGCGATTTCCTTGCTCGGCAGCTTGGCGATCTCTTCCCCGCTCAGCAGCACCGTGCCCGAACGGGGCTTCTGCAGGCGCGCAATGGTGCGCAGCAGCGTGGACTTACCGCAGCCGTTGCTGCCGATCTGGACCGAGATTTGGCCTTTCGGTATCGTCAAGTTCAAATTTTCGATCACAGGCTCCGCTCCATAGGAGATAGTAAGGTCTTTCGCTTCCAAAATACTCACGGTTCTCCCCCTATTCAAAATTGGTTTCTGTTCTTAAACAGCAAGTACAAAAAGAAAGGCGCGCCCACTCCCGCCGTGAACACCCCGGCCGGAACATCCAGCGGCACAAATACGGTCCGTCCGATCAAATCGGCGCTGAACACAAGCAGAGCCCCGAGCAGCGCCGACACGAGCAGCACGCTGCCGAACATGCGGCCCGCCAGCTTTCTGGCGATATGCGGTGCGATCAGGCCGACGAATCCGAGGGTGCCGGCCACGGATACCGCAAATCCGGCGAGCAGCACGCTGCAAAATAGCAGCGCCAGACGGTGGCGCTGAACGGCAACGCCAAGCCCGGCGGCCAGGTCGTCGCCGAACGCCTGCGCATTCAGGCTGCGCGCAAGCCAAAGGGCCGGCGGCACGATAAGCACGATCACCGGCAGAATGGTGTAAACATCCGCCCAGGAAGCGCCGTATACGCTGCCGGTTAGCCAAATGTAAGCTTGCCCGGCGGTGTAGAACGGGCTTAGGATCAGCATAAACGTGGTGCCGGCGCCGGTGATGGCCGATATGCCAATCCCGATCAACACCAGGCGAATCGGCGTGACCCCCTCTTTCCAAGCCAGCGCATAAATGACCAGCGAAGCCGTAATGGCGCCGGCAACCGCGAACGCCGGCAGCAGCTTGATGCTGAGCGCGCCTCCCAGCAGCGAGACGAAACCGACCGCCGCCACCGCCGCGCCTCCGGTGATGCCGATGACATCCGGAGATGCGAGCGGGTTGCGGATGACCCCCTGCAGGATGGCGCCGGACATGCCCAGCGCCGCGCCGACAAGCAGGGACAGCAGCACCCGCGGCAGTCTCAGCGTGAGCACGACGAAATCATGCTCCCCGGCGTTTAGCCTCAAGATCGTCCGGAGCACTTCCAGCGGAGACAGGATGTCGCCGCCTAGGCTTGGTCCGGCCACAGCGGCGAGCAGAACCAGGACGGCTAGCACGGCAATGGCGAGCGCCGCCTTGCGCTCGATCAGGAAAGATACGGTATCTTTTTTGCTGCGAACCATGATCGTTTCCTTCATATCTTCGTCACCCCCTTGCGGGCGATATAGATGAAGAACGGCCCGCCAATCAAGGCGGTCACGACGCCAAGCGGAAGTTCGTCCGGCAGAATGACCAACCGGGCGGCTACATCGGACCATAGCAGCAGCACCGCTCCCCCTGCGAGCGAGTAAGGAATGAGCCAGCGATAGTCGTTCCCGACCAGGGCGCGCATCATATGGGGCACGATGAGTCCGACGAGACCGATCGAGCCGGCGACGGCCACCGAACCTCCGGCAAGAAGCACAATGACGGCCCCCATCAGCGTTTTGACCAGCACGACGTTCTGCCCCATGCCTTTGGCAATATCATCGCCGGTCAACATCAGGTTGATCGCCCGGCCCATGAAGAGAGCAGTTAGCACCGCCAAAGCCATATACGGCAGAACCGGATAGAGCATCTCCAGCGTCCGCCCGCTGACGGAGCCGGCCAGCCAGAACAGCACATCCTCTAGCCCCGTCCCGTCCAGAACGAGCACGGCCTGCGTGAAGGATGAGAACAAAGCCGTAATCGCCGTGCCCGCCAGCACGATTTTGATCGGCGTTAAGCCGTCCCGCCCGATCGAGCCGAGCGCATAGACGATCACCGCCGCAATCGCCGCTCCGGCAAAGCCGAACCACATCATCGCTTTTAACGAGGACACCGACAGCAGCACGACCGCCAGCACGATGAAAAAAATCGCTCCGGCGTTAATCCCGAACACACTCGGCGACGCCAGTGAATTGCGGGTCAATGCCTGCATGAGCGCTCCGGCAACCGCCAGGCCGGCCCCTACGACGGCGGCAATAACCGTCCGCGGCAGCCGCTCGGTATGCAGTACGATATGTTCGACGGATTCTTCGTCGTAATTCCTGAACGCCTCCACCGCCGTGGAAATCGTAATTTCCGTGCGGCCGAAGATCATGCTGGCGGCACATGACGCAACAAGCAGAACGAGCAGCGCCGCCAGCCCCAACAGCTTCGATTTCTCCCGTACAAACAGCGGAAACATTTCCTCACTCTTTCGTCTTCGTCATTTAAAATGCGGCAAAAAGCCTGCTCAAGGCAGGCCTTCCTGCTTGCGATTAATTCAGCTTGAAATATTCGTACAGATCGTCGAGCAGCATATTGGCCGTCTTGTAGCCGCCGGCGCTGTTCCACACCACTTCGTCCACCTGAACGAGCTTGCCGTTCTTAACTGCGTCCAGATTGGCCCATAGCTTGCTCTTCGTCCATTCCTCATAGTTTTTCTGAATCGCTTCGGTATCGGTGCCGGAATTGAAGTTGAAGATGATGTCGGCATTCATATCCGGGATGCTCTCTTTGGAAGCGAGTTGAACGCCCCAGATGTCTTGATCATGTCCGGGAGGTCTTGTAAAGCCAAGCTCTTTGAGAATTTTCCCCGCGTAGCCCATATAGAAAATCCGTACCTGATCAGCTCTGAAATTGGTGATCGTTACCTCGATCGGCAAGCGGTCGCCCATCTTCTGCTTGAAGTCGGCTACTCTCGCATCCCAATCGGCGAGCAACTGATCGGATTTGTCCTTGAGATTCAACGCCTCACCTGCCGTCTTCAGCGTTTCTTTCCAGTCAAAAAGCGTTTCCGTCATGACCGTCGGTGCGATTTGCGACAACTGTTCGTAAACATCCTCGTGCCGCGTCTTCGTGGCGATGATCAGATCAGGCTGAAGTTTATGTATCTCTTCCAGATTCGGCTGCGTCTCTTGACCGACGATCGCTACGCCCTCCAGATCGGCCCGCAAATATTCGTAGATAGGCTGCTGCACCCAGGATTCCACCACGCCGACCGGCTTCACTCCAAGCGAAACGGCCACATCGGTGGCTCCCTGGAACAAGGTTACGATCCTTTTAGGCGTTCCTTTGATCTCCGTTTCGCCCATGGCGTGCTTGACGACCCGGATCTCTTCCCCAGCCGCGTCCGTTCCGCCGCTCTTCGCTTGATTCGAATCGACGGCTGCGCCAGCCTGGCTGCCGGTATCGGAAGTCCCTTTTGCCGGTCCGCCGGCTGCGCAGCCGACCAAAGCGGCGATCATCAAAATAAGGATCATACTTAGAAACGTTTTGTTGAATTTCAACATAATTCCCCTTCTCCCCCTATTGTTTGTCCTAAATGATATTGAAACTCATTATCAATTAGGATTGTAATGGGAGAAGGGAGATTTTTCAAGCAATTTATTTAAAATTTTATAAACTCTTTTCTAAAGGGCGCCTTTCCCCGTCTGTTATGTTATTATGTTAAAAATGCATATTCTTCCAAGCGCAGGCGATATTAATGAAAGATGAATTTATAATGTTGCAGGAGGAGAGCTACATGGCAAACATCGTTTTTGTTTCACCCAACAAGTATATCCAAGGTCAAGGCGCTTTGCGGGATTTGGGGAAATACGTCAAAGCGTTGGGACGTAAACCGCTCGTGATCGCCGATGATGTCGTTTGGCGCATTACCCAAGAAACGGTGACCCAAAGCTTATCGTCGGAGCAGATTGAACATCATTTTGTTTTATTCAACGGCGAAGCCTCCGTTAATGAAATACGCCGTATTGCCGAGGAAGGACAAGCGCAATCGGTTGATTTTGTCATCGGGATAGGCGGAGGCAAAACGCTGGATACCTCCAAAGTCGTGGCGGATGAGCTTAAGACTAAAGTGGTGATTGTCCCGACAACGGCTTCGACCGACGCGCCGACCAGCGCTCTCTCCGTCATTTACAGCGACGAAGGCGTGTTCGAGTCCTACCGGTTCTTCAACAAAAATCCCGATCTCGTCCTGGTCGACACCGCCATCGTGGCCAAAGCTCCGGCCCGCTTGTTCGCTTCCGGCATTGCCGACGCGATGGCGACATGGATTGAAGTGCGCGCTACGGTCAAAAGCGGCGGCACCGCGATGTCCGGCGGGAAACCTAGCATCGCCGCGCAAGCCATCGCCAAGGCATGCGAAGAAACATTGTTCCAATACGGAATTCCCGCCTATAAAGCCGTGCAAAAAGGGTTGGTGACCAAGCACGTCGAAGCGGTGATCGAAGCCAATACGCTGCTATCTGGTCTTGGGTTTGAAAGCGGCGGCCTAGCGGGCGCGCATGCGATTCATAACGGATTGACGGTGTTGTCCGGCGAAATCCATCATTTAACGCACGGCGAAAAAGTAGCTTACGGAACGCTTGTTCAGTTGGTGCTTGAGCTTCACCCCGAAGAGGAGATCGTTAAGTACATTAACTTTTACCGGGAGCTCGGTCTACCGACAACTTTAGAGGAACTGCATTTGGAGAATGTGACTTTTAAGGAGCTGCTGAAAGTCGGCGAGGCCGCCACGGCGCCGAATGAAACGATGAACAACCTTTCCCGTGAAATCACGGCAGAACAAGTGGCCAACGCCATTTTGGCCGTGGATGTTTTAAGCAAACGGAATTGATGCGATTGTTTTCGTCCGCCGGAAATCCCGGCGGGCGAAAAATCACATTTTTATACGTACCGATCAACGTTGATCTTGAACGATTTCACTCCACTCCCGCCGAATCTGATGTATCGATTTGCTCCAATTTGCGGATGATTTCCTCGATTTCTTCAGGTGTGAGGATTTCCTTTTCTTTTTCCATATTTAGAACCTCCTTGCAATGTTACCGAGTCATGAACAGAAATCGTCCTAAATAAAAGATAGGATCTCTTGATAAATATGAGGCAAAGCGACTTGCCGGTCGGCGTATCCCGCCTCATAAACCACTTTAGGCATCCCATAGACGATACACGATTCTTCGGATTCAACGATCACATGACCTTGTTGCCGCTTCACTTCACCGCAGCCGATTAACCCGTCCGACCCCATTCCGGTAAGAATAACGGCCAACAAGCGATCGCGGTAAATCGGAGCTGCGGACTGAAGCGAAACATCAATCGACGGCTTGTACAATCTGCCGTCATCCTCTACGATTTTGAGAATCGTCTTTCCGTCATTTGTTTTTTGAAACAAGGCTTGATACCCCGCAGGCGCAATATAGATAACCCCTGGCTTCACAACATCGCCATCCTCCGCTTCTTTCACCTGCAAATTACAAATGGTGTTGAAACGGTCCGCCAACGGTTTGGTAAATCCCGGCGGCATATGCTGGATAACGACAATTCCCGCAGGAAAGTCGGTTGTAAACCGGGGCAGAATGGATTGGATAGCCGACGGTCCGCCTGTAGAGCATCCGATCATAAGCAGTTCAACGGCAGCGGCCCCCTTTCTCTTTTTTTCTGCCGCTATTTCTTTCGCAGACGCAATATGGTTTCTGATCGGCAATTTCGCGCTGGCGGCGGCCTTTACCCTCATCAGAAAATCGTCTATCATTTTCGGATCGATCGGGTCCTTGATCAAAGAGCTTTTCGGGAAAAAATCTACCGCGCCCAATTGCAACGCCGTTAGCGTTGCTTCTGCTCCTTTGCTGGTCAGTTCGCTCAGCATCACGACCGATACCGGATGATGCTTCATGATGAATTCCAAGGCGGTGATTCCGTCCATCTCCGGCATTTCCACATCCATCGTAACGACGTCCGGTTTGAAACGCTCTATCTTTTCGATGGCTTCAAGGCCGTTGCGGGCGATTCCCACGATAAAAAAATCAGGATCCTTCTCGAACAAGGTGCTGATCGCCTTCCTCATAAAGGCGGAATCATCGACGATGAGCACACCGTACCGACTCAATTCGCTTTGCCTCCCTGTGATAAAGTCTCGTCCAAATGATGAACTCCCGAATCATTGCTCCGCTTTCGGTAGTAAAATGTCGAATGAGCATGAATCGTCTCGAAATTGGTGTTCATGCCTGTGAGCGTTTCGGCATGTCCCAGAAATAAATAGCCCCCCGGATTTAATAAACGGTCAAACTTCGCTATGACCCGTCGCGTGGCTTCCGAATCGAAATAAATGAGCACATTTCTGCAAAAAAGGATATCGACTTTTTCGACCGGCGCCAAATCCTGGTCATTTAAGAGATTCGCATACCGGAATTCAATCCTGTCTTTGATGAAGCCCTTGATTTGAAATCCATCATCTTGCGGAATAAAATACCTGTCCAACATCTCCTTAGGAGTCCGGCGGAAGCATAACGAATTCTTAGGGTACCACCCGCGTCTTGCGATTTGCAGAACCTTTCGATTAATGTCGGTTGCAATGATATGTACAGACTTTAGCGGTACAATGCCTGATTCTGCGATGGTCATCGCCAAGCTGTAAGGTTCTTCTCCCGTGGAGCACGCGGCGCTCCAAATCCGAATACATTTTTTATCACGGAATTGGGGAAGAATCACATGGCTCAATTCATTGAGCTGACTCTCTTCACGAAAAAAATAGGTTTCGTTGTTCGTAATGAGTTCAACAAGGTGATCCCATTCTTGCGGGTTCCTTGTTAAGCATTCGATGTACTCCCCGAACGTCATATTCAGACCGGATAGTCTCTTTGAGACTTTCGAGGCCAGTAGCGGAAGATTGTCCAAGTAATTCAGTCCGCAAAGATCATAAATCATTTGCGCCAAATCTTTGAGGCGCATCTTATGATCCTGAATTTCGCTTAAGTACTCCATATTCATTTCATCTTGCAACTCCTATATGAGCAGCTCTTGGACTAAGCCTTTAGCGTCCTCTCCATGGTTCATATTAAAATACGAAGTGAATTTTTTATTGTGGAAGATTGGTCTGCCAATTCTCTCGCCACTGCAACCATTCTTCCCACATCTTGAATATTCCGCTCAGCAGCGCGCTTTGCTTCGGATATCGCCTTTTCAAGGTTGTTTGTTTCTTTCGTTTGAAATTTCGCCGCTTCCGTAATTTCGGCAGCCTGTTTTGTAAGGTTACCGACAACTTTTACAATATCCTGTCCGTGTTTTGCTTGTTCCACTGTAGCTGCAGTAATCTGACGCACTTGTTCGCGGGCATTCACGACTCCCTTGATGATCTCTTCAACGCCGATGGCCTGCTCCTTCGCCGCCTGCGTCACCATCGCGGCCTGACTTGCTACATTTTCCACCGCTCTTACGATATTTTCACCTTGCTTAGCCTGTTCGCCCGTCGCTACAGTGATTTGCCGCACCTGTTCGCGAGCGTTCACGACACCTTTAACGACTTCTTCGACGGCAGCGGCCTGCTCCTTCGTCGCCTGCGTCACCATCGCTGCTTGACTTGCTACATTTTCCACCGCTCTTACGATATTTTCACCTTGCTTAGCTTGTTCGCCCGTCGCTACGGTAATTTGATGCACTTGTTCACGGGCGTTCACGACTCCCTTGATGATCTCTTCGACGCCGATGGCCTGCTCCTTCGTCGCCTGCGTCACCATCGCTGCTTGACTTGCTACATTTTCCACCGCTCTTACGATATTTTCACCTTGTCTGGCCTGTTCGCCGGTCGCTACGGTGATCTGGCGCACCTGTTCACGGGCGTTCACAACGCCTTTCACGATTTCTTCGACGCCGGCGGCTTGTTCCTTCGTCGCCTGCGTCATCATCTCCGCTTGATTGGTTAATGCGCCTACGGCTTTAACAATCTGTTCGCTTCCTTTAGCCTGTTCAACGGTGGCCGTCGTAATTTGTCTGATTTCGTTCGTAATTTTCTCGACTCCGGTTACGATTTTTTCGATGGCTATGCCTGTTTCATCCGCCAATTTATTTCCTTGTTCGACTTTGACCATGCCGATTTCGATCGCTTTAATGGCATCGGTTGTTTCGCTTTGGATCCCTTTAATTAATTGGGCAATTTCCTTGGTGGCTTTTGCGCTCCTTTCAGCGAGTTTTCTCACTTCATCGGCCACAACTGCGAACCCTTTTCCGTGTTCGCCCGCCCTCGCAGCTTCAATTGCGGCGTTAAGCGCCAGAAGGTTGGTCTGCTCGGCAATATCATCGATCACTTCAATGATGCTTCCGATTTCTTCCGAACTTTTTCCCAAATTGCTCATGACGCCGGAGGCCTGCTTAACGACGCTCGCAATTTCTTTCATTCCCGCGAGGGACTGACTAACCGCCTTTTGGCCATTTTGGGCATCCGTTTGAACCTGGCTTGTCAGTGAATTCACGTTTTGCGCATTTTGAGCCACCTGTTCAATCGAGGCCGCGATTTGCTGAATCGAAGCGGAGGTATCACCGGCGATTTGCTCCAACTCATCTGCATTGGCAGCAATGCCGCGAATCGATTTACCCATCTGCTCAATGGAGACGGAGATTTGTTCAACCGAACTTGCCGTGCTTGCAGCATTTCCGGCAACCTGCTGAATGGAAGCGACCATCTCCTGGATCGCATTCGAAGTTTCTTCCGCCGAAGCGGTCAAGCTCACCGCATTATCGGCCACGCCTTTAATCGATTGCCCCATTTCTTCAATCGACGCGGAAATCTGCTCTACCGAGCTTGCCGTACTCTCGCTGTTCCCGGCTACTTGCTGAATGGAAGCGACTATCTCCTGAATGACGTTCGATGTTTCCTCTGCCGAAGCGGTCAGGCTCGCTGCATTGCCGGCCACGCCTTTGATCGATTGCCCCATTTCTTCAATCGATGCGGAAATTTGCTCTACCGAGCTTGCCGTACTCTCGCTGTTCCCGGCTACTTGCTGAATGGAGGCGACCATCTCCTGAATGGCATTCGATGTTTCTTCCGCTGAAGCGGTCAGGCTCGCCGCATTGCCGGCCACGCCTTTGATCGATTGCCCCATTTCTTCAATCGACGCGGAAATTTGCTCTACCGAGCTTGCCGTACTCTCGCTGTTCCCGGCTACCTGCTGTACGGAAGCGACCATCTCTTGGATAGCCTCCGAGATTTCACTGGCGGAAGCCGCCAGACGATCTGAATGGTTACTTACCCCTTGAATGGATGTCGATATCCCCACAATAACGCCGGATGTGGATTCCATGCCTGACGCCTGCTGGCTGGTCCCATAAGAGATCTGTTCCGCAATTGCGGCCAGATCCTGCAAATTTTGTTCTAACCTTTTGGAATCGGCGATAGCCGCTTCAATCGTTTCGGAAACGCCTGCGGCTCTCATAAATTTGTAAGCCATGTTTTTCTTCAAAGTGCTCATAGAACGTTCTCCTCCTTATGATCAATTTCACGGATGATAGAATTCATTTCCATGATATCTATCAAATGTTCCAGATGAAGCAAAACGATGAGACGATGATCCATTTTGCAGATGGCTCGCATATAAGCCGTTTGTGCGGTCACAAGCGTGTCGGGAACCGGCTCCAAGCTGTTTTCATCGATCCGCAGCACCTCTTTCACTTCATCGACCAATAACCCGATCGCTCTTTCTTGGAAGCGGGTTATCATAATGCGCTGTTTTTTCGACTTCACCGGTTCTTTCAAAAATTGAATTCTAAGATCGACGACCGGTATGACTTCCCCGCGGAGATTAATCACTCCGACGATCGATTTTGGCGCTTGCGAAATCGGGGTGATGGCAGGGACAAAAATGATTTCATATACATCCGCAATAGGAAGCCCGAATTCCTCCGTTTCGATTCGAAAGGTAACCAATTGCTGGATTTGTTGGGGAGCTGTCAACGGATCATCCCTCCCGCACATTCAAAAGTTTGGATTCGATAGACTTAAGGTTATTTGCCGCTTTGAATATGCCGGTTACATCCAGGATCAACGCTACGCTTCCGTCGCCCAGCACCGTTGCCCCCGAAACGCCCTCGACCTGTCCGACATAAGAACCGATCGATTTGACTACAATTTCTTGGCTGCCGATCAATTCATCAACAACCAAGCCGAGCCGTTTTTCCGCCAGTCCGACAACGACGATAAATACATGTTTTGTTTTTCTTCTGCCGCCGGGCATGCCAAACAGATCGTGCAGAGCGATGAGCGGAACAATTTTTTCTCTGATTTTGACAACAGCTTGTCCCTTAACGGAGTGGATTTCTTTGTGCGATATACGAACGATTTCGATCACACTGTTCATAGGCAAGGCAAAAGTCGTTTCCTGCAGCTTAATGAGCAGTCCCCGAAGAATAGCTAAAGTGAGAGGCAGCTTAATCGTGAATTTCGTCCCTTCGCCTAAACGGGTTTCCACATCGATTAATCCGTTTAATTTCTCGATATGATTGCGGACAATATCCATCCCGACTCCGCGGCCGGATATATCACTGACAGAGGCGGCTGTCGAAAAACCGGGAAGAAAAATAAGTTGAATCAATTCCTGCTGAGACATCGTTTCGGCTTCTTGCGCAGTAATCAATTGTTTGCGTATGGCGGATTCTTTTACTTTCTCCGCGTTGATTCCCGCCCCGTCATCCTCTACCGTCAGCACCACTTGATTTTCTTGATGGGATGCCCTAATTTTGATCATCCCTTTAAGGGATTTCCCTAGTTTTTTTCTAACTTCCGCTTCTTCGATACCGTGGTCTACGGCATTTCGGATCAGGTGAATCAACGGATCGCTAATTTCCTCGATGACAGTCCGATCCAGTTCGGTTTCTTTCCCTTCAAGCAGCAGATTCACTTCCTTGTGCAACGTTCGGGATAAATCGCGCACCATCCTTGGAAACCGGTTGAATAACCGCTCGACGGGAAGCATTCGCGTCTTCATCACGGATTCTTGAAGTTCTCCGATTAGTCGGCCGACATGATTGGAAATCAGCTCCAAATCATCGATCGTTTCATCCGAAGCGTAACGATCGCGCAACAAATTTCCGACTTGGGCGATTCTTGTCTGGTCGATGACCAATTCGCCGACCAGATTCATAATGCTATCCAAATGTTCCACATCGACGCGAATCGTTTGTCCTATTTTCTTCTCTTCTTTGCTGTTCGGGCCGGGGATCGGGTTTTGTTGCCCCGCCTCCTTGTCGGCATCTGTCCGTGGCATGAAAGCATCGGCCAAGGCCAAGTTCTCATCTGAAAAAGGCGCCACTTCAGCAGCTTCCACATCCATAAGCTGGCTCAACGAATGCTCTAGGTATTCGGAATCCCCGTTCGTCTCGACGATATAGGAAACTTCATGGAGATTACTTTCCTCGATGACGCTGTCCAATTCCGGTTCCGTCGAAATAACGTCTCCCCATTTCTTAAGATGATGCAGCACAAGGTGTGCCCGAGGAAGCTTCATCTCGCAATGCTCGGATAAACGAACTTTGCAAATCCACTTTTTTAAGCTCTGTTTTTTGCTTTCCAACATCCCGCTTTTCGATTCGAAGGTCTCTTCCGTCCCATTGCCCAATAGCCGCAATTGCTGCACGATCGCATCGATATTGGTTTTTGTAGCCCCTTCCTGTTCAATTTCCCTTTTCAACCCGTTTAAATAATCCAAGCATTGAAATAACACATCCACAACCTGCTGCGTCACCGGCAGAAGCTGATTTCGGATCTTGTCTAAAATATTTTCCATTTCATGGGTCAGTTGCTTCATTTCCTCGAAACCCATCGCCGCGGACGAACCTTTTAATGTATGAGCAATCCGAAAAATGTTTTGTATGATTTGCGGCGACTCGCCTTGCTGTTCCAAATTCAGAAACTCGATCTCCAGCAATTGGAGCAATTCTTCCGCTTCAGACAGGAAGACTCCCATCATTTCCGAACGATTCATACGGGTTCCCCCCTTACCCTACAAGAACATGTTCTAAATTTAAGATGCCGATCAGCCCCTCTTCCGACTGGCCAATCCCTTCAAAATAACTGCCGTCAACTCCGGAAACAATTTCGCTAGAAGGCTGGATATCGGCAAACTTGATCACTTGCTTCACTCCATCTACAACGATGCCGATCATTTCTTCGTTATAATTCACCACGACGATTCTCGCTTTAGGAATGACGGGCGCCTCTTTCAATTGAAATCTTTTACGCAAGCTGATGATCGGCACTATTCTCCCCCGAATATTCGTAACGCCTTCCAAAAAAGTCTTGCTGTTAGGGATGGCCGTGATTTTTTGCATTTTGATAATTTCATAGACTTCAGCAAGCTTTAGAGCGTATTTTTCCGCGCCCAGTTCAATCACGATGTACTGGTCTTGATGCTGCTCTAGCTGTGAAACTTCCACTTGTTTACACCCCCTTAGGGATATGGAATAGCTGCTAAATAAAGTCATGTACATTTTGCGACATACGATGTACAATT
>NZ_JAYERP010000004.1 GCF_034718895.1 Paenibacillus phoenicis
TTTTGGATAAGCCCTCGACCGATTAGTACCTGTCAGCTCCATGCCTTACGGCACTTCCACCTCAGGCCTATCAACCTTGTCGTCTTCAAGGGGTCTTACATACGGGGAAATCTCATCTTGAGGGGGGCTTCACGCTTAGATGCTTTCAGCGCTTATCCCGTCCGCACTTAGCTACCCAGCTGTGCTCCTGGCGGAACAACTGGTACACCAGCGGTGCGTCCATCCCGGTCCTCTCGTACTAAGGACAGCTCCTCTCAAATTTCCTACGCCCACGACAGATAGGGACCGAACTGTCTCACGACGTTCTGAACCCAGCTCGCGTACCGCTTTAATGGGCGAACAGCCCAACCCTTGGGACCTACTTCAGCCCCAGGATGCGATGAGCCGACATCGAGGTGCCAAACCTCCCCGTCGATGTGGACTCTTGGGGGAGATAAGCCTGTTATCCCCAGGGTAGCTTTTATCCGTTGAGCGATGGCCCTTCCATGCGGTACCACCGGATCACTAAGCCCGACTTTCGTCCCTGCTCGACTTGTCAGTCTCGCAGTCAAGCTCCCTTCTGCCTTTGCACTCTTCGAATGATTTCCAACCATTCTGAGGGAACCTTGGGGCGCCTCCGTTACTCTTTAGGAGGCGACCGCCCCAGTCAAACTGCCCACCTGACACTGTCCCCGTACCGGATCACGGCACCAGGTTAGAACCTAGATACGATCAGGGTGGTATCCCAACGGCGCCTCCACCGAAGCTGGCGCTCCGGCTTCCTAGGCTCCCACCTATCCTGTACAAATCGTATCCAAGTCCAATATCAAGCTGCAGTAAAGCTCCATGGGGTCTTTCCGTCTTGTCGCGGGTAACCTGCATCTTCACAGGTATTAAAATTTCACCGGATCTCTCGTTGAGACAGCGCCCAAGTCGTTACGCCATTCGTGCGGGTCAGAATTTACCTGACAAGGAATTTCGCTACCTTAGGACCGTTATAGTTACGGCCGCCGTTTACTGGGGCTTCGGTTCACAGCTTCGGGCTAAACCCTAACCGCTCCCCTTAACCTTCCAGCACCGGGCAGGCGTCAGCCCGTATACTTCGCCTTGCGGCTTCGCACAGACCTGTGTTTTTGCTAAACAGTCGCTTGGGCCTTTTCACTGCGGCCCCCTCGGGCTATTCACCCTACCGAGGCACCCCTTCTCCCGAAGTTACGGGGTCATTTTGCCGAGTTCCTTAACGAGAGTTCTTCCGCGCGCCTTAGAATTCTCTTCTCGCCTACCTGTGTCGGTTTGCGGTACGGGCACCTTCTCCTGGCTAGAGGCTTTTCTTGGCAGTGTGAGATCATGACCTTCGGTACTGTCAATTTTCCCTCCCCATCACAGCCTAGCCTTATCGGTGTGCGGATTTGCCTACACACCAGCCTCACTGCTTGGACGAGCATCCATCAGCTCGCGTCACTACCCTACTGCGTCACCCCATCGCTCATAGCGGATTACGGTGGTACAGGAATTTCTACCTGTTGTCCTTCGACTACGCCTTTCGGCCTCGCCTTAGGTCCCGACTTACCCTGAGCGGACGAACCTTCCTCAGGAACCCTTAGGCTTTCGGCGGATCAGATTCTCACTGATCTTTTCGTTACTCATACCGGCATTCTCACTTGT
>NZ_JAYERP010000005.1 GCF_034718895.1 Paenibacillus phoenicis
TTTTGTTCATTTTTTGTTCAATATAGCATAGAAGATCGGGGATATTCAAGGATTAAAACGCTTCTTTTAGACAGTCTTCGACAAAATCCGGAGCTGCTTTTTTGATTTGTTCCACAGTATGTATATAACGCTGGGTCGTATTGATGTGGGAATGCCCCAGCGTCTGCTGCACCTGTTGAAGGGACGCCCCGTTGAGCAAAGCCAAAGTTGCATTGGTGTGCCGTAACCAGTGAGGCGTAACTTTTTTGGAAAAATTGGCTTTTTTACGGGCGATTTCGATGATTCGTTCAATCTGACGGGGGGTAAGCGGGAATACTTTGCCGCTTCTTCTATTTTCCATACGGTATGTACAAAGCAGCTTCCAGAGCATATCCGGCACTTTGACCTCCCTTTCTTTCCGCCCTTTGCCATTACGCACGGTCAACCAAATCGAAGTTCCCATGGGATCGGTATGAAAATCGTCCCATTCGATAGAAACCAATTCGGAAACCCTCAAACCGAGCATGACCAAGGTCAGACCGATAGCATAATTGCGAAGCCCCATCGTGTTTAATTGCTGCAATATCTTTACAACCTCATGTTTCGTTAAAAAATGACGGCTGCTGTTATTTGACACTTTAGGCTTCTTGATACATGCTGACGGATCGTGGGTAAAGCATTGAATATTCGGGCTATTCCCCCACTTATATAGGGAACGAAGAGGAGTCAGCAAAACGGAAATCGTTGCCGCTGCATATTTGCATGGGTGATTCCCATCCCCTTCGAGCAAGCTCAGTTTATATAGCTCGATATCCCTCCAGGTAATGTCATTCAGCCTCTTTGGATTGATGAAGCTTTGAAATCGCTTAATCGCGTATTTATAATTTCGCAACGTATGTTTTGAATGGTGGTAGTTCGCCAAAAACATGCTGACAATGACTTCGTCCGTCAACTTCTCTTGCCCTTTCTCAGACAACTCCAAAATTCCGTGTTTCATGTTTGTCCCTCCTGT
>NZ_JAYERP010000006.1 GCF_034718895.1 Paenibacillus phoenicis
TGGTTAAGCTACTAAGAGCACACGGAGGATGCCTAGGCGCTAGGAGCCGACGAAGGACGTGGCGAACAACGATACTGCCTCGGGGAGCTGTAAGCAAGCATCGATCCGGGGATGTCCGAATGGGGAAACCCGGCTGGAGTAATATCCAGTCACTCACTGCTGAATCCATAGGCAGTGAAGAGGCATACCAGGGGAACTGAAACATCTAAGTACCCTGAGGAAGAGAAAACAAAAGTGATTCCGTCAGTAGCGGCGAGCGAACGCGGATTAGCCTAAACCAAGGAGCTTGCTCCTTGGGGTTGTGGGACGTCTCACATGGAGTTACAAAGGAACATATTAGACGAACAGGTCTGGAAAGGCCGGCCAAAGAAGGTAAAAGCCCTGTAATCGAAAATGTGTTCCCTCCGAGACGGATCCCGAGTAGTGCGGGGCACGTGAAACCCCGTATGAATCTGCCAGGACCATCTGGTAAGGCTAAATACTCCCTAGCGACCGATAGTGAAGCAGTACCGTGAGGGAAAGGTGAAAAGCACCCCGGAAGGGGAGTGAAAGAGAACCTGAAACCGTGTGCTTACAAGAAGTCAGAGCCCTCTATATGGGTGATGGCGTGCCTTTTGTAGAATGAACCGGCGAGTTACGTTTGCAAGCGAGGTTAAG